>JBEPWB010000019.1:0-20141 GCA_041642635.1 bacterium | reverse complement strand
TTTTTAATGTTTCGTTATCTAACATAATTTTTTATTAACTAATATTTGGTTTTTTAATGTACATTGCTTCTAATTTTTTGTTTTTTTGTAACTCTATATTTTTAATTATACTAGAATAATCAATATTTTCAATAGTTTCTATATCTTCAATTTCTAGATCTCAATATATTTTTTTTATATCATTTTTTATTAAAAAATCTTTAATTTTGTCATTCTCTATTATATCAATTTTGGCATTTTTTGATAATTTTACAAAACTATCTCTTTTTGAGCTTTTTTTAACTATCGGAAAATTACCATATAAATCAAAATAATTTATAGGAGTCAAGTTTTGCTTTGTTACAAAGTTTATACTATTAACAGCCAAAACACTAGTTCTAAGACCTGTAAAACTTCCAGGTCAGTTTACAAGTACAATATTTTTTATATCAAAATAACTAGTGTTGTTTTCTTTTAAAAAATTGTCTATCTTTGGTATCAGTAAACTAGATTCATTTCAGTTTATTTCAAATCTTTCTTGTGAGAAAATATCTCTATTATCATCAAATAAAATCATAACTGATTTTTTTGATATTGTGTCTATAAATAGGTTCATTATAAATATCTAAAATAATAATTTTTGTTATTTTAATTTTTTTATATAATTTGTAAACAATTTGTAAAATAAGATATAAAAACCGTGATTGAAAATTTAAGTAAAATACAAAAAAATAACATTTATACATGACTTGCTAATAATTTTAATAAACTACTTTTATCAAAAGATTTTTTTCATGATAATGATAATTTTTTGGTAGTTGTCGAAAATGAAAAACAAGTTAATAGTTATCTAAAAATAGCAGATTATTTAAAAATAAAATTTTCTAAAGTAGACAATCTAATAGACATTATAAATATTTTTTATAATGGTTTTTCTAATTATGTAATGCCTAATGAATATTTTAATCTTGAAATAGATAATATCAAAAATTTTGAATACAATAATATTTTTACAATAAAAAAATGAGATAGGTTATTGCCATCTGATTTGAGTAAAAAACTTAACGATATGCAAATAAAATTTTCAGATAGCCAAAATCAATATACTTTTTTTATTGTCTGAGATACGCTTAATTATTTTGATAACACTTGACAAACTCTAAAAATTAGTTTTTGGGATGATGAGATTGATCAAATAATTTATTGAAGTAAAAGTATAGAAAACTTTACTTTTTGAGCTAACAAAAGCATTTATGACTTGAACTTTTCAAGCAAAATAAATAATGATTTTTTGGCTAAATACAAAGCAAAAAATATTTTTACGTTACTTGACAATATTGATTTTTATTATGACTTTGAAAATATTTTTGACTGATTAGATAATTATATAGTTTTCTCTTCACTATGAAATCATAAGTTGTCAATAGATTTATGATTTTATGACTTACTTATAAACAATCTTGATGATTTAAAAATAATACTAGAAAACAAAAATATTAATAAATACATAGTAACAAAAAATAAAAAAACTATCAAAAATTTTTTGAATCTAAATAACTTAGAAGATACAGTTACTATCTATGAAACTTCACTTAATAATCTTAAAAGTTTTAAAAACGACAGTAATATAGTAATTTGTGATGATAATATTTCTAGAATATTTATAAAAAAGAGAGTAAAAAGAAGTATTAGTGAAAATATGGACTTGTTACTTCAAATAAAACCTTGAGATTTTGTTGTACATATTGATCATGGGATTTGAATTTTTAGAGAAATAATTACAAGAGAATTACCTTGAAATAACAAAAAAATTACAAAAAAAGAATATCTTACAATTGATTACAAAAATGATGACAAATTATTTGTTCCAATTACAGAAGTAAATAGATTATCAAAATATGTCTGAAATGAAAATCCAAAATTAACAGGCTTGTCGACAAAAGAATGGGAGAAAAAGCTAAAAAAAGCAGGGGAAGATGTAGAGCAAATAGCATGAGAATTATTAGATATTTTTGCCAAAAGAAAACTTCAAGTTTGACACTCTTTTGAGAGTATGCCAGATTTAGAAGCGCAATTTTTTAATAGCTTTGAATATACTTATACAGCTGACCAATACAACGTAATTGAAGAGATTTACAAAGATATGGAATCTGTTAATCCAATGGACAGATTACTGAGTTGAGATGTGTGATTTTGAAAAACAGAAGTAGCTTTTGCCTCTATTTATAAATCAATAATCAACTGAAAACAAGCTGCGCTTATTTCTCCGTTAGTTGTTTTGGCTTATGAGCATTTTGAAAAAGCTCGTGAAAGATTTGCAGATTTTCCAATAAATATTGAAGTTGTAACTAGATTTGAAAAACCAGCAGTTATAAAGTCTACTCTAAAAAAATTATCAGAATGAAAAATAGACTTAATAATTTGAACTCATAGATTACTTAGTCAAGATGTTAAATTCAAAAATCTTTGATTATTGGTAATTGATGAAGAACACAAATTTTGAGTAAAAGATAAAGAAAAAATAAAAGATTTTAAGTGAAATATAGACTTACTTTCTATGTCTGCAACACCAATTCCTAGAAGTCTAAATATGGCTTTGAATTGATTAAAACAAGTGTCAATGTTGACAACTCCTCCAGTTTGAAAACAACCAGTTCAAACAATTGTTTCTTCACTTGATGATGATTTGATTTTTGAAGCCTGTAAAAGAGAGTTTGACAGATGATGACAAGTATTTTTTATACATAATAGAGTTGAAACAATTAGCTGATTTGCTAGTTACTTAGAAAAAATTCTGCCATGAAAAAAGGTTATTATAGCTCATTGACAATTAGCATGAGATTTACTTGAAAAAAGAATAATTGATTTTAAGCAAAAAAAATATGATATTTTATTAGCAACAACAGTTATTGAGAACTGAATAGATTTTAGAGATGTAAATACTATTTTTATAAATGACGCAATGAATTTTGGTATTAGTCAGATTCATCAGCTTAGGTGAAGAGTCGGTAGATGAAATCATAAGTGATTTTGTTACTTGTTATTCAAAAAAGATAAAATAAAAGAAGATGCGGCAAAAAGACTAAAAACAATAGTAGATTATAGTCATCTTTGAGCTGGTTTTGAATTAGCTGTTAAGGATTTAGAAATAAGAGGATGATGAGATATTTTAGGAATCAGACAATCTTGAAGTTCTGTTGATATTTGAGTTAGTTTGTTTTTGGAAATGTTAGAAGACAAAATTCAAGAATTAAAAGAAAAACAAAATATGTATGATGAAAATGATGAAAAAATCATAAAAAAAATTAATACAACAATTGATTTAAAAATGGAATCATACATTCCACAAGATTATTTTTCATCTGAATTAGACAAAATAAATTTTTATAGAGAAATAGAAAGTCTTAGAACAATAGAGGATTTAAATAATCTTATAAGTGATTTTGAAGAAATTAATTCTAATATTCCAAAAGAGACGAAAAATTTGTTTGATTTATTACAATTAAAAATCTTAGCTAGTCAATACAAAATATCATCTATCAAAAAAATATGAATTAATTATCAATTAGATTTCTCAGATTCTCTAGAAATAGCTGAACTAAGGAAAATTTTAGATTTAGATTATAATAGTGTTTTTAGTATAGTGACACCTAAAAGGCTAAGAACTTCAATAAAAAATTTTGACTCAGATGAAAAATTAGTACAATATCTACTGCTGATTTTTAATTGACGTTTTTGAAGAAAAAAAATAAGATTAAAAAAATAAAATTTATATTATAAAAAATTTATTTATGACTACTGTTATGAAAAAAGTTTTACTATTATCACTAGTTTCAGTTTTTGCAGTTTCTTGCGCTACTGAAAACAATATGCCTGGAGAAAACACAAACACAGGTGAAGCTATGAATACAGGTGATGTTACTAATCAAGTTGTTGAACAATGAGAAGAACAAACTGAAACTCCTAACGATTGAGATACTATAGCTGATGAATGAGAAATGGTTAGCGTCCACTATAGAGGTACTCTAGAAGACGGAGAAGTTTTTGATTCTAGTTATGAAAGATGAACTCCTCTAGATTTTACTCTTTGAGCTGGTGAAATGATTCCTGGTTTTGAAGCAGCAGTCTTAGGAATGGAAGTATGAGAAACTAAAACAGTTACATTAACTCCTGAAGAAGCTTATGGAGAAAGAAGTGAAGAATATTATGATGAAATAGATAGAGTGGAATTAGCAGATTTTGAAGAAAATGGAATAGTAATAGAAGAAGGAGCTTTATTGCCTACAATGTATGGTGAATTTGAAATAATTAGCGTTGATTGAGACGTAGTAATTGTTGATATGAATCATCCTTTAGCTGGTGAAACTCTTACTTTTGATATAGAATTAGTAGAAATTAAATAATATTATTAGAAAATATGTATAAATACAAAGATTGAGATATAATAGCAGAAATGAAAACAACATCTTGAGTTATAAAAATTTTATTAGAAAAAGATTTGGCTCCAATAACTGTAAATAATTTTATTTGATTGGCAGTTAGTTGATATTACGACGGAGTTATTTTTCATAGAATAATAAAATGATTTATGATTCAATGATGAGATCCTGATGGAACTTGAATGTGAGGAACAAGTATTTATTGAGAAAAATTTAATGATGAATTTCATTCAGAATTAAAAAATAATAAATATACTATTTCAATGGCAAATGCTTGACCAAATACTAATTGAAGTCAATTTTTTATAAATGTTGCTGATAATAATTATTTGGATAATAAACATTCTGTTTTTTGAGAAGTTGTTGAATGATTTGATAATGTTGATAAATTAGCAAAATCAAAAACAGATTCAAATGATAAACCAGAAAACGAAGCAAAAATTATAAATGTAAAAATTTTACAGTACGTTGATTGAAGTTTTAAAGACTATTCTTTTGATAAGCAAAAAGCAATTGATGAATACAATGAATTATTAAATAAAAAAGATAATTCTAAAAAGTCTCTTGAAATAATAGAATGATCAAATGTAAAAGTTCATTATACATGAACTTTAGAAAATTGAGATAAATTTGATTCTAGTTATGATAGAGGAGAACCATTACAATTTGTTGCTTGAGTTTGACAAATGATTCCTGGTTTTGATAAAGCTATTACTTGAATGAAAATTTGAGAAAAAAAATCAATAACACTAAAACCTAGTGAAGCTTATTGAGAATATAGCGAAGAAAATAAACAAGTTGTTCCAAAAACTGAATTACAAACTTTTGTTGATGCTGGAATACCATTAGTGGTAGATTCAGTATTACCAACTCAATTTTGACCAATGACTATTATAGATGCTGATGATGAAACTGTAACGATTAATACAAATCACCAATTAGCATGAAAAACTTTAAGTTTTGATTTAGAAATAGTTGATATTGATTAAAATAAAAAAAATATAAATACTTTTAAGTATTTATATTTTTTTTATTTCTTTAACATTTGTAAGTAAAGAAACACGATCTCTTCATCAACTTTTTGAACTATACATAGCTTCATCAGCTCTGTGAGTCACACTAGCAACAGTATCACATGTTTCTATATCTGTAACTCAAACACTAATTGTTATATTTTTTAGATTAATTGTTTCTAAATTTTTTCAGTCTTCTTTTATTCTTCTGTTTACATTTTTTAGTAATTCTTTTTTAACTATATTTTTAACTTTGTTTAATTTTTCTCAGTATTTTTCTAAATTACCTCATTTCATTAATATTAAAAATTCTTCTCATCACCATCTAGCTACTTTGTCAATTTCTCTAAAATGTTGTTTAAAAATTAATGATATTTCTTCTAAAACTATATCTCAAGCAATATGTCAAAAATTATCATTTAATAATTTAAAATTATCTATATCTATTAAAACAACTCAATAATTTTCTCATTCTTCATTAACTGAATTTAGTGCTTTTTCTATATAATTATTTATAGAATGTTTTGTTAATAATCCAGTTAAAGGGTCCATTTTATTTTTTATTTTAAGTTTTCTATTTTCTACGTAAGTTTTATATCTTTCATATCTTAAATTTATATTAGATACTTTGAATGCTATTTTTTTTATATAGTTTCATACTACAAAATTTTCTAATTCTCAAGTTTCTATTAATCTTGCTCACGCTTTTCTAGTTATTCATCATATATTTGCACCTCTTAAATCATAAACTTCTGATCATAAAACTGATTCAATTTTATCTACTATAATTTTAGCTGTTTTAAGAAATTCTTCATCGAAAACTTTTTCATAATTTATATTTTTATCTTCTATTCCTTCAGCTTTTTTTCACTCTAATAAATCTAGAATTTGTCAAAAATTTGATAATCTAGCAAAACTAGATAATGATTTTTCATTTATTGATAAAATAGGATCACTATCTATTAATTCCTGTAATTGATTAGTTTCCTTCATTTTTTATATTGTTATTAATTGTTTCAAACTATAAAATAACGTAAATCTTTTAAAAGTCAAGTTATTTTCTTTTCTCTATAAACATTGCATCTCAAAAAGAGAAGAACCTAAAATTGTTTTTTACAGCATATTGATAAGATTTTTTTATAAAACTTTTTCAAGCAAAACTTGAAACTAGCATTAATAAAGTAGATTTTGGTAAGTGAAAATTTGTTATTATAGAATCAACTATTTTCCATTTATAACCTGGGTAAATAAAAATATCAGTATCAGTTTTTCAATATGATAATTTTCAATTACTGTCACTAAAGCTCTCAAGTACTCTTATTGAAGTTGTTCAAACTGCAATAATTCTTTTTCATTCATTCTTATATTTATTTAGTCTATTTGCAACATCTTCTTCTAATTCTATATATTCTTTATGCATTTTATGCTCCAGAATATTATCAGTAATTATTGGAGTAAAAGTTCCCAATCAAATATGAAGTAAAACTTTTTCAATTTTTACTCCTTTTTTTTGAATTTTTTCAAGTAATTCATTTGTAAAATGAAGACTAGCAGTTGGAGCAGCAACACTTCATTCTACTTCTCACCAGATACTTTGATACCTATTTTCTTCAATTAATTTTTCTTTTATGTATGGTGGAAGAGGTATTTCTCAAAGTTTTTTCACTATATTTAAAAACTCAACTCATCATTTATCAAACTCTATTATTCTTCAATTAAGAGTTAATTCTTTTATTTCTCACTCTAAAACTATTTCATTATCAACATAAAAAATCATTTTTTTTCATACTCTAAGTTTTTTTCAAGGAAAAACTAGGCATTCCCATTTTTTGTTTTCTAGTTGTTTATGTAAAAAAATTTCAACTCTTCTTCACACTTTATTTTTTATTTGTCAATTTAATCTAGCATTTATTACCTTTGTTTTGTTCAAAACCAATACATCATTTTCGTTTAAATCTTCTATTATTTGATAAAACTTTTTTTCTTCTATTTTTTGGTTTTCAGGATTTATTTTTAATAATCTTGAATGATCCCTTTTTTCTAGAGGTGATTGAGCGATTAATTCTTCTGATAATTCATAATCAAAATCTGATAATTTCATAATATTTTTGTTCTAATTTTTAAAATAGAATTATTATATAATTTTGTAAAATTAGTCAATAAAAAAATATGTTCTTAACAAGAACATATTTTTTTAAGCAATACCTTCATATACAAATCTATAATCGGAATCAAGCTTGAATAATTCAAATAATTCTGAGTTAAGAAACCAATCACTTTTTATGGCTGGATTAGTTGATCTGATTTCCATTTTGTTTGCAATTACTCATACTTCGACTCACTCTATTTCATCTTCTTCAAATATATAATTTATAGCTTCTTCTTTTTGTCAATCAGTTAACTCTCAAGCAACTTCGTGAATTCTATCAGTATTTAATTGTCAATCAACCATAAATTCTTCAATTCCTTCTATCTCTTCTCAACTATTCATCATTTGATTAATTCATATATATCAAACAATTCATATCAAAGCTAACGCTCTTACTCTAGGACTACCTAAATTTCTAGTTCTGTTGATAGCTTCTCTAGCAGCTCATCTTAATCATCAAGCAACTCAAGGAGTTAGTGCCGTTCTTCAAACATGATATGAAAAATTGGCTGTTCACCTTATAATTGATACTACATCAGTGAAAGGTTTTGCTATATATCTTGGAGCACTTTTTATTCAATTTGCTCAAATATATGCTCAGTCAATTCATAGTAATACTGCTCACATTCCTGCACTCATTGGATCTATTGGAGTTGGGTAGCCATCTCCCCAATCCCATCATGATTCAGATAACATCATTATTGGTCATACCAGAGGTAGTAAGTAACGTATTTCATTTCTCATAGATTCTACAAATCATTCTTCGGAATTAGCTGCAATTCATGCTACCATAATTATTGGTGCTTTATCAAAAATTCATTTTATTAATTCAGGGGTTTGATTTGCTAAAACATTTATTCTTCTGAAAAAATCTTTAGCTTTATTTGGTGAGTCAAAATGAAAAGCAAGATTGTCTCATTTTCTAGAAATCTCAGTAATGTCTAAAGATTCTCTAATTCTTGATATTCAGCTTGTTAAAAAATTAGGGTTAAACATTCTTTTTTGACTATTTGAAATTGTTTGAAGTTGTCTATTCAAATTATTTAATTCAGCACTTGCTCCAAATCATATTACCTTTGAAGAAATTGATCATCTATTACTTAGTGTACTAGTTATATTATTTTTTTCACCTAATTCTCTAACTAACCTGTCAAAATTTCATCTAGTGTAATTGTCAGGTAATGAAATATTATTTTGTCTTAAATTAGCTACTAATTTTGCCTCATCTCAGTCTGCTTTTTGGATATAATCCATAATTCTGTAGTTTTCCTTTACTTTTTTTAAATTTCAAATAGCTTCATCTAATACTCCTTTAGTATCTGAATAATTATTTCAGCTCAGACTTTTAGCAATATTATCAATATTTTCAGCTTGTCTAGAAAAGTTATTAGTTACTGAGGAGCTAAACAAATCTACTCAAGAAACAGTTGTGTTTGTAATTGTTCATATTGCCATTTTACTAGCATATGCGCTCATATTTCACAAAAGGCTTAAAAATAATCCTCATTTTCTGTATAATAATCAGATATACATAGCTTTTTCGCTATCCTCCATTGAATTTAATTTATTTTGGAATTCTTCAAAAGTTATATTATCAGTTATTCACAAAGCAGAAGCTCATACTTTAATAAGATTTCAAGCTGATTCTACAAAACTAAAACTGAAATTAGAAATGGGAACTATTCATCTTGAAATTAATCAGAAAAATATATTCATAGAGTTAATTATAACTTCTCATCATACGTTTGCTAAATCCTTATATCTAAACTCACTATTTTCAACTATTTGTCTTATTTCAAATATTCTATCATCACTTAAATTAATATTCTCTTGTATTAGATCTTCTAATTCTCTAGCTTTTTCTTGATCTAAATCTACATCTATTCAATAATTTTCTTTTATTGATTTTTTAAGTGAATCTGTTAATTTTGATATTATTCAATTTCTAATTTGTTCTATTTGATGTTCATCTAAAAATTCTGTAAAAAATTCTGGAGCAATTCTATTAATATCATCTATTGAAAAATCTCCAGATTCTATAGAGTGATACAATTGTGTTAATTGTTCTTGTGATAATCAATCAATTGCACTATTTAATCTTTCTTTATTTTCTTCACTTATATATTCTCATAATTCTTCATTTATTGTATCTTTTGTTGTTTGTTTTGTTTGTTCAATATTTTCTTCACTTATAGTATCTTCTATTACTTCTCTAGTTTCGCTAGCAGCATCTGCCGCTCATTCTGTCAACTCTTTTTTGTATCATAAAAAACCTGCTATTGATAATAAAAAACCTGCTATTGATCACATGAATCATCATTTTGATTTTGCTCTTTCTAGCCATGTAAACACAGAAGCTGTATCTTTTATTTCATCAACTTTTTCTCCAGCATTAAAGGCTCACTCTCTTAAACGTTCTACGATATTATTAGAGCTTACATCAGAATTATTCAATAAATTTTCCGCGCTTTCTCTATCTTGCCTTTGTTGTTCACTTCATTCTTCGTTTACTTCTCTTCATCTTTCTAAATTTTCTGCCACCTGTCTAACTGATTCTGTTCTTTCTAGATTTTGTTCAATATTTATATTTCTAATTTCTTCTATAGTCATTAATCATTGAGTCAATTTTTCTGCTTGATTTCTATCTAGAATAGTCTCTTCATAATCTTTTATTTCTTCTCTAGAAAATGTAGTTTGTTCAACATCCTTTACTCTAATTTCTTCGATATCTTGAGAAGGATTTTCTCTAGGATTATTTGTTAATCACATTTTTTTAATGTTATATTGTATAATTTGTAATTATTTTATCATAAACATCTAATAAATACAAAAAAACTACTGAAATTATTCAGTAGTTTCGTTTGTTTCATCATTTTCTCAAAAATAATTAAAGGCTTCGTCTAGTGCCCAATTATATGTAGCACCACGAATTAATCAAAGTTGCTTAAATAATGTTAAGTCAAATAATATATTTACTAAATTTTCTCAATTATCCCAAGTCAACACATCAGCATTTTTATTGTTTATTGATTCTCATATTTCTGATATTTCTTCCCATGAAGATACTGTTGTTCATGTAAAAGCAAGCGGCCATCACTTAAAACCTATTACATTTAATGGTCAACCAAAACGACCTCTTTCAATTCAATTAAATCATCTGTATGTTAAATTTTTAAGAAAATCTAATGAACTATTTCATAACTTTTTTCATCAGCTTCTTAATCAGTTTACAGATTGTTGGAATATTCTTGCTCTTCTTTCATTTAAACCAGAAGTAATTGAATTAATTACTTGATTTTCATTCAATCTAGAAATTAAGCTTCTTTGAGATTCAGAAGGTATATTATTAGGTCTATTAGGGTTTAATGGAGAATTTCTAATAGTATTGTTTGTTGGTGTAAAAATAGTTCAATTGTATTGATTGTTTGCTTCTACTCTTTGGAAATTTCTAGATCTAGTTTCTGGAATTATGTGCTCTTTTCAATTATGCATATATTTTCAATCTAAAGTTCTTGTATATATTCTTCAAGTTTGAGGGTCTCTTAAAAAATTAATAGGAGTTGTGCTTGGTCATTCTAACATTTCTACTTTATTTCAGTTTTTTCTAAATCTTAATCTTTCAACTCAAATTCATGCCATTCTAAAAGCTGCAGCCATAACTATAGCTTGCATTATTAATTCTGCATTCCATTCTTCAGGTTCAAGAATAACTCATTCTAGGGTTAATCATATTGCACTAAATGTCACAGCATCTAGAGTAGTAGCTCAAGCTAATCTTAACTTTTGTTGTCTTAGTGGTTTGCTAGGATCTAATCTTAATCATGGTATTGCAGATAATGCTCTAAAAGCTCAAGTAAAAATTATTGAATCTCTTAGTCATTCCATAGAATACATATTTTCTCACTCTGCTATACTTTCAACTCAACCATATCAAGCATAAAAACTTGCTCATCAAACTCAACTCATTGCTCACCATCTTCATACTTTTGCTATCCTTGATCATGCATTCGCTGCGGTACTTATTCTATTCATTGCACTTAATCATCTAACTCACCTTGTTCACCAAACTAAGGCATTTACTCAAACATATCAAGCTCACATAGTAAGCGCTCAAGCTCAAATTGCTAATACTTGAGTACCTAGTATATAAAATCATTCTTTTGACCAAAATTTTAAAGAGTCAAATGTAGAGTCGCTTGCATCTAAATAACCAATTCATTGAATATCTGAAAACATTTCCATCATTTTGTTTTCTCATTCATAACCATGCCATGAACCTGTTTCTTCCAATGATTTTACGTACGATAACAATAATTTGTTTTTTGCGTAGCTTGTAACAAAAGCATCTATTATGGAGTTTTTGTACTGATTATCAACCAGATCTCAAGCTTCTTGCATAGACATTCAGTTTTCTTCTGTTAATTGTCTAACAAATTGGTCTCTTGATTCTCTAAAATAATCATCTGCTTGAGTTTTTTTCTCTAATATCGAGTCTCTTAAATTTCTATATTCTTCTTCACCTAACAATTCTCTAATTGCCTCATTATCATTTATAGGATTTTCTATAAAAGCTTGTAATTCTTCTTCTGAAATACTTGTTTCATGAAATAAATTTTCTACCAATATAGAATTAGCGCTAGAACTATCGATTGTTCTAATATATTCAATAACTTTATAGTCATCAGTCAAATCTACTTCTCAATTTAATTCAATATTTTTTTCATTTATCCAATTTGATATTTCATTAATTGATTCGCTAGATGATATGTCAAGAGCTCATATTTTTTCATTGAACTCATTTTGTAGAGATGAATATTGTTCATTATCTGTTTTTACTAGAGTATTTAATATTAATTCAAAATTTCATATTACTTTGTTTGTTTCTTGGATTCACTCCAAAGATTCTCTAAATTCTTCTGACATATTAATACTACTAAAAGCTTTAGGTTCTCAATTTTCTCATATAATATATATATCTCAATCTTGTGAGTAGGCTCTTACTTCGAATCTTTCTTCATTTTCTATATTATTTTCATAACCAGTTTCAGTATAATCATCTGAATCACTTTCTTGTATTTCATCTAGGTTGTTATTATTTTCTACAATTTCTTCAGTAATATCTTCTTCGTTTTCTCATTGTTCAGAAGTATTGTTATTTGTTTCTCAAGAATTAGAAATACTAAAACCAGTAACATTTCAAATTGAGTTACTGTTTTTTAGAATATTAGTTCATTCTATTTTTATAATATCTCAAGGAAAAATATTATTTGCTTCATGCCTATTAGTCCAAGTTATTCTGTTTCATTCTAAAGTTAAAGCTTTCAAAAAATTTAGCTCATCTCATCTTTTTACCTCCAATCATTTGTGTAATTCTTCAATGATTTGATTATTTATTTCATGAGATAATTGTTGTCTTTGAGTTTCGGATAATCTGTTTATAGATTCTTTTATTTCTTTTAAGCTTAGGTCTTTTTCTCTTGCTTCATTAAAATTATTAAATTCAGGATTATTCATAATAATTGATTATAATTAAATTCTTATTATGATTTTAGCACAAAAAAAATATTAGGGCAAATATTTTAAAATCTTGAAAAATATTAAGATTTAATAATTTGCAAAAAAATATTAAATTCATAAACTCAAGCTGAAAATATTATTAATAATAATTTATGTTTGAACGTATTACAAAATACTCGGTAAAAAATATTTTGAGAAATAAATTTTTGAGTTTATCTTCTATAATGGTTTTGACTCTATTAATGTTTTTTATAAATATTTTGGTAATTTTAGATGATATTAGTTATAGATTAATTGATTCAATAAATTCTAAATTAACAATTTCTTTATACTTAGATGAAGAATATACAAAAAATTCATTAGAAGTTTCAGATTTTATTTGAGATATTTCTCAAATAGATGAAGAAATAATTGTTGAATATAAAACAAAAGAAGACATTTTGCAGGATTTGAGAGCAAAAGAACCTAATCTAGTAAAAATTTTAGAAAGAAGTAATCCTTTGCCAGATACAATTGAGCTATCAAATATTAGCTTAAATAATTATGAAACAGTAAATAATTTGGTACAATCAAGAATGTATTTGTTAGCTAATGATGAAACTCAAGAAGATTATTTTGCTAATTATTCTACTCAATATCAAAAAATAGAAGATATTACAAGTATACTAGATATTTTAAAATTATGATTAAATGTAATAATAACAATTTTTGTTTTTTCAATTGCAGTAATTATTTATAGTGTTATATGAAACTTTATATTTTATTATAAAGATGAAATATATATAACTCAACTTGTAGGGGGATCAAATATTTTTATATATTGACCATTTGTGATGCAGTGAATAATTTTTTCATTTTTATCATTTGTTTTAAATTTTTGATTATTTCATATTCTATTAAATAGTTTAAATAATAATTTTTGACATATTTATTTGTTTGATTTTTCATTTTGAATATTAATGTTAGAACTTTTATTATTTATGATTATATGAGGTATGAGTTGATTTTTTTCTTCAAAAAGATATTTGAGATAATAAAAAAAAACAATAAAAATTATGTTTTATTGTTTTTTTTATTATAATTTTTTGGCTTAAAATAAATATTTTTTTAAAAAAATAAAAAAAAGTATAAAAAAAGATTTGCACTTTAAATTTTTTTTAATATAATCTCGGAGCATTAAATAAATGGATGCGTAGCTCAGCTGGCTAGAGCGCTGCACTGTCACTGCAGAGGTCGCGGGTTCGAGTCCCGTCGCGTCCGCCATTAATGTAGCACACTGTTGCTTAACAAACAGAGAGTTTAAAGTGAATTTTTTTATTTCGCCTCTGTGTTGACAATACTTATATGCTTAAAATTTTCGCTTAAAATTTGGGGCCTTAGCTCAGTTGGCTAGAGCGCCTGCCTTGCACGCAGGAGGTCAGGAGTTCGACTCTCCTAGGCTCCACCATTTTTTTAAAAAATGACTACAATTAAGCTTTACGAGTTACTGCAAAATAGTGATTCGGTTTTGAGTTATAATTGAACTATTATATAACATAATAAAAAATTATGCCTGCAAATAAAAGACCTAGAAGATTAAATTATGCAGTTAACAAAAAATGACCTAAAACATGAGGTAAAGTTGGTAAGGCTGTAGCTCATTATAAAAAACTGCAAGATAGAATCGAATTTGAATGAGAAACTAAATGGTTAAAAAATGCTGTTAAGGTTGTTACAGCAAAACTGAACAAATACCAAATAAATCTTAACAAAATATAATATGCCAAGATTAACTTGATATGCTCACAAAAAATTAAGAAGAGCTTTGAACATAATTGAAAAAAAAGTAAAAAAGACTAAAAGGTAAAAAATTTGATTTTCCCAAATAAATTATTAAAATTTTAATACAAAATTATTTTATTATATTAAATAAACAATATTATGGCTTTTGATAGATCTAAACCACATATGAATGTAGGTACTATTGGTCACGTTGATCATGGTAAAACTACTACTACTGCTGCTATTTCTACTGTATTAGGTACAATGGCTGGAGCTGAAATTAGAGACTTTGCTTCTATTGATAATGCTCCTGAAGAAGCAGCTAGAGGTATTACAATTAATACTTCACACGTTGAATATTCTACTGATAATAGACACTACGCTCACGTAGATTGTCCAGGTCATGCCGATTATGTTAAAAACATGATTACTGGTGCTGCTCAAATGGATGCTGCTATATTAATAGTTGCTGCTACTGACGGTCCTATGGCTCAAACTAGAGAACATATTCTTTTATCTAGACAGGTAGGTGTACCTTACATCGTTGTTTTTATGAATAAATGTGATATGGTTGATGATGAAGAAATGTTAGAATTAGTAGAAATGGAAATAAGAGACTTATTATCTAAATATGACTTCCCAGGTGATGATACTCCTGTAATTAGAGGTTCAGGTTTAGTAGCTCTTGAAAATCCTGCTGATATGGATAAAGAATACGGTGCTAAAACTATCGTTGAATTATTCGAAAAATTAGAAGAATTTGTTCCAGTTCCTGATAGACCAACTGATAAAAACTTCCTAATGCCTATTGAAGATGTATTCTCAATTAAAGGTAGAGGTACTGTAGTTACTGGTAAAATTGAAACTGGTGTAATAAAAGTTGGTGAAGAAGTTGAAATAGTAGGTATAAGAGATACTCAAAAAACTACTGTTACTGGAGTTGAAATGTTCCATAAATTATTAGATCAAGGTCAAGCTTGAGATAATGCAGGTATTCTTTTAAGAGGTACTCAAAGAGATGATGTTGAAAGAGGACAAGTATTGGCTAGACCAGGAACAATTAAACCACATACTGAATTTGAATCAGAAGTGTATGTTCTTAATAAAGAAGAAGGTGGTAGACATACTCCATTCTTTAAATGATACAAGCCTCAATTCTATTTCAGAACTACTGATGTAACTTGAGATATTGAATTACCAGAAGGTGTAGAAATGGTTATGCCTGGTGATAACATCCAAATGACTGTTAAATTACAATCTCCAATTGCGATGACTGAATGATTAAGATTTGCAATCAGAGAAGGTGGTAGAACTGTTGGTTCAGGAGTTGTTGCTTCTATTAAAGCATAATTTCATATTAATATAATCTGATAAACTAAGTATTAGTTAATTCTAATACTTAGTAATTAGAATATATTGAATTTAAGTTTATTAATTATTTATTATAAATATATGGCAAAAAAAGCTGCAAATAAAATAAGAATTAGCGTAAAAGCATTTGAACACAAAATACTAGACGAAGCTGTAAAAAAAATAGTTACAATTGCTTCTGATTCTGGAGCAAAAGTGGTAGGACCAATTCCTCTACCAACTAAAATTGAAAAAATTACTGTTAATAGATCTACTTTTGTTAACAAAGATGCTAGAGAACAATTTGAAATAAGAAGACACAAAAGACTTATTGATATTTTAGAACCAAGTTCTCAAACTATGGATATGTTACAAGATTTATCTATCCCAAATGGTGTAGGTATCGAAATAAAAGCTTAATTTTAGAATTATTAAATAAAAAATTATACTATGTCAAGAATATGTGAAATAACATGAAAAAGAACGGCTGTAGGTAATAATAGATCTCACTCAATGAGAGCTACAAAAAGAAAATTTTACCCAAATCTTTTTTATAAAAATATAACTGATCCTTCTACTGGAATAGTTTACAGAATTAAAGTTTCTGCAAAATGATTAAAAACTTTAAGAAAAAAATGAATAGTTTAGTATAAAAAGCCTCGCATAAAGCGAGGCTAATGCTAACAATGTGTTGTTGAGTAATTTGCCCAGGTGGTGGAATTGGTAGACACGCGGGACTTAAAATCCCGTTACTTCGGTAGTGCGGGTTCGATTCCCGCCCTGGGCACCATACCAAAAATTTTAAAACAATTCATCTAAATTGAAAGTTATTGAGCTAAAAATATATTTTTTGGTTTTAAACTCTCAATTTAAAGTAAAATAAATAATTTATAATTTATACCTGATTTATGTTAAAAATAAGATTATCTAGAGCTTGAAAAAGAAATATGCCTTTTTTTAGAATAGTTGTTACTGAACACAGTGCAGCTGCAAAACATTGATATAAAGAAGTATTAGGTTTTTATAATCCAATCTCTAAAGAATTTAAAATAAAAGATTTAGACAAAGTTAAAACGTATGTTTCTAACGGAGTTCAATTTTCACCAAGAGTAGAAAAATTAATGAAAGCTAATAATGTTTCTATATAATTATACTATATAATCCTTCAATCTTAATAAATTGAAGGATATTATTTTTTTAAATATAATATTATGAATGAAGTAGAATTTTTACATTTTATAGTTGAAAATATTGTTGATAATAAAGACGCTGTAAAAATTGAAAAAACAGAAGATGAACTAGGTGTGCTTTTAACATTATCTGTTGACAAAAGTGACATGTGAAGTATTATATGAAAGTCTTGAAATAATATTAATTCAATAAGGTCTATTCTAAGACTTTTTTGAGTAAAAATTAATAAAAGAGTTAATTTAAAAGTTTTAGATTAGTAAATATTTAAAAATGATAATTGAAACAGTTAATGCACTTGATACTTGAGGTTCAGTATTTTCAACTAATATGGAATTTTGAGATTTTATATTACTTGTAATATCATTATTTGTTTTAGTTGCCGGAATATTTTCTATTATTTTCATTTTATGGTGAGGTTTATTATTAATTTTGTCAGGATGAAAAGATGATAAAATTCAACCAGCAATCAATACAATCAGATATGCAGTTATTGGTATAGTTGTAACAATTCTTACTATATTTCTGTTTCCTATATTATGAAGATTGCTTTGATTAGACGTTGAGAGATATGCTGAACCTAGAAGAATTTTTGAAAAAATTGAAGAAATTTGAAATAATATATTTTGAACTACTGCCGATTATCCTACAGATTTGGATAGACCAGATGAATTACCTGCTGATTTTTCAGATTTATAAAAAGATAGAATATATATTCTATCTTTTTTTAAATTCTTAAATCTTTTTTGAATATAAAATATATCCATTTTTGAAATATAGTCATGCCATCTGTCTTATTTTTAGGATTATCTATTTTCTCTATTGTTAATTCAGTGATACTATCTTTTATTTCGCTAGTATAAGTATTATATACTTGTTCACTAGTTAAATATACTACTTCCTCTCAACTACTTTTATATCATTGTTGTTCTTTTAGTATTTTGTTTTTATATGCATTTGAACTTTTATATTCTATTATTTTATTTCCTTCTTCTATTGTATTTCTAATCTCTAAATTAAGATTTGTAATATATTCAATATGTGAATTAATTTTATATTCTTTATATTTGAAACTTCATATTAAAAATAGTGCATATAAGATTATTAGTATAAGTATTAAGAATAAGTATTGTTTTTTCATATTTTTTGAATTTTATTATTTTTTATGTATTATGTCTATATATTTACTTTATTATAATAACTATAATGGAAAAAAAACAAGGTGAATTTTCTTGAAAAGAAAAGAAAAATTTTTTTAGCAATAAAAATAAATTTATATATTTTATTATTTTTTTAATTGTTGCTATAATAGGAATTATTTTTTACAACTGAGCATCAAGTAATGTTGATAGAAATTCTTATGTAGAATTGTTAGAATGAGAAGCAGTTATTAATGAAAATAATTTACCTATTTGAGATAAACAAAAATTATCAATTTGAGATGTAATAAAAACAACTAAAGAAGAATCTCTTGCTGTTATTGAATGGTGAGATTGAAGCGTTACTAGATTGTGATGAAATACTCATATTGAAATTGACGAGCTTTATGTTTCAGAATCAGTTGATAGATTGAATATAGCATTTGAGTTATTTTCAGGTAAAACATGGTCAAATATACTTAGTTATATTCCATGAGATTCGTATTTCAAACAAAGTTTTATGGATATGGAAGCTGCAGTAAGGGGAACTGTTTATAATGTTGACTTAGAAAATGATTATTTGTACGTTTTAGATCACAGTGTAGATGTTACAAACCAAAAATGAGATACTTATGAAGTAAGCTCAAAAGAACCGTTTAGTCTATCAAATTTTAGCTTCATTCAACTTGAAACATTTTTGAGAGATTATAGAGATTCACTTTTTGATCAAATAAATAGAAAAATGGATAGTGAACTTATTTCTTATTTAAAAAGTAACATTAATTCAAAACTTGAAGATATTTATGATTTAACTAGCGTTGAAATATCAAATATTGATCCTGAAAAAAAACAAGAATTATATGATAAAGTTATAACTAATTATCAAAATTTAAATAAATTCTGAACAGAAGATTGATATTTATTTGATTTAAAATTAGATTTAAAAGAAAAATTATATTGACTTTCAAATCAAGAAGAAAAAGCATTGGTTGCAAAAAGTTTTTCTTATGATGTAAAAGATGCTACTGATAATAATAATTATGAGTCTTTAAACCAAATATTAGAAAAATTAAAAAATAATGATATAAATATAAATCAAAGCATAAAAAATTATGTAGAAAACATAAATTATGATAATATAAACTCAGATTTAAGGAACTCAATTCAAAATAATTACAACACTTTAAAAAATTCTCTTAATTTAGATCAAATAAATTGACAATGAATTATAGATAGTGCAAATACTGTTAAGGATAATTTTAAAGAATCATTTTGATGAGGAATCGTTAATTTTTTTAAAAATTTATTTAATTAAAAATGAGATTATCAAAGTTGGCTGAAAATAGGCTTTTATTAACATTAATTATTTCTGTACTAATAGTTTTGTTACTTTTTCCAGTATCAAATTTGCTTTGAAGCGTAAACGAGAGAATAAAATCTTTTGTTATTCTTAGTATGTCTAATCAAGAATGAACTAGCTCTCTAAGTGATGAAATAGTCGTAGTTTGAATAGATGAAAAAACTTATGAAAAATTTGGTTTTCCATTTTCAAGATCTTATTATGCGACTTTAATAGAAAATATAAATGCTTGAAATGCAGAAGTTA
>JBEPWB010000018.1:0-20274 GCA_041642635.1 bacterium | reverse complement strand
TCATAATATTTATGAACTTACTTTTGAAGCAGAAAAAGAAATAATCTTTAAAAACTGACAATTTATAACTTTTTTGATAAATGTTTGATGAAGAGCATATTCAATACTAAAAAATGATTGAAAAAATATTACATTAATCATAAAAAAGTGGCTAGAATCAGAATGATGAAGATGATGAAGTAAATTTTTATGTGAATTAAATATTTGAGAAAAAATAAAATGAGTTGGTCCTGCAGGACATTTTGTGCTACAAAATAATAACAAAAATAAATTATTTATTTGAACTTGAACTGGTTTTGTTCCACTTTATAATCAAATAATAGGAGGAATTCAAGATAATCCAGATACAAAGTTTAAAATAATTTTTGGTTCAAGAAAAAGTAGTGATTTATTTTATTTGGACGAACTAACTGAATTAAAACAAAAATATAATAATTTTGATTATGAAATTTATACAAGTAGCGAAAAAAATATAGAATATAATCACTGATATGTTACAGATTTTTTAAAAAATGAAGAAATTAAAAATTTTGAAGAATTTTATATATGCTGAATACCAGTTATGATAGATTCTGCAAAACAAAGTTTAATAGATTTATGATTTGAAGAAAATAATATTCACACTGAAAAATACTAAAAAAAGCTAGATTTTTAAAATCTAGCTTTTTTTGATTTATTAATTTTATATATTCCTAACCATCAAGAAACAAATAATATCATATCGCTCAACATTCAAGCTATAGAATCTCAAAAATAATTATAAATAAACCACATGCTAACTATGAATATAAATCATAATTTTAGTTTTATACCTCTAAAATAAAATATCAAAAAAACAGACAATATAGAATTAAAAATAGGAATAAAACTAAAAAAATTATCTACATCAATAGTAAAAAATCATATTATAATATATGATATAATTAAAAAAATAAAAAATTTTTTATTTTGTTTATATTTATAAGCTAAATAATTTTTAAAAGTATCAAAAAAATTAATAAAAGCTGCTGGAAATAATGATAAAAACATAAAATGAATTCACCAAAAAAATGAAGCCATTATCATAAATAAAAGAAATAGATTATCTTTTTTTGATGTAAAAGCTATTATTGTGAGAATCAATGCCAAAAGTCCTATAGACTGAGGCACTGGATTTTCCATATATATATTTAAATATCTATCAAACATGTTATAAAACAATTTCTAATACTCAAATACTATTTTCCATAGCAAAATCAAGATTATTCATATGTTCACTTTTAGCTTCATTATCTGCTCAATCAGAAATAGCTTTTATTACAACACATTTATCAAGAGCATCATATTCACGAGCTACTGACAATACTCAAAAAGCTTCCATTTCACAAATATCTCAAGCAAAATTATTTTTTAGCTCTTCTAATTTTTCTTCATTATCAATAAATTGATCTCAAGTTAAACAAACTCAATTCAAAATAAGTCCAAATTTTGTTAAATCTATATTTTCTCAAACCGCATAATTCAAAAAAATTGGTTTTTTAGCATAATCTAAATGTTCTCAATCAAAAGGCAAATACATATCATGTTGAATAAAAGTATTTGGAAGATAAACATCTCATACTTTTGCGTCCAAATCATCTAAGCTTCAAGCAATTCAGATATTTACAAGTTTATCAACAACATAATTTTCAAACAAATAAGTTGTTGCAATTGTTGACTGAATTTTTCAAATTCATGATAATATAAGAATTATTTTTTCTGGTTCTCCTTCGTTATTTTCTCTTTTTCATTCATATATAGTAATATTTTTTAGCGATTTTTCTTCTTTTAAATCAAATTTTTTAATAATCAAATCAGCTTCTTCTTTCATCGCTGTAATTATAGCTTTTGTTAATTCCATCGAATTTTTTTATAAAAATAATAATGATTTTTATTCTAGTGTTTAATTTATTTTTGTAAAGTAAACTTGTAAAAGTTAGACTTTTTTATAAACTATTTTTTAGTATTTTTTAAGTTTTCAAAAATGAGCTCATATTTAGTATTGATGTTTTCTTTTGGTATAACAACATTTGTTATTTGAATAATTGTAATGCCATATTTTATAAATTTTTTGGTTAATTTTAAATTATGAAAAAAAATAAGAGAAGAAGCAACAGTTTGAAAAGCAATAGAATTTTTAAAACTGCACAAGAAAAAATCATGAACACCAACAATGTGATGAGCAATAATTCTTATAATTACATTTTTAATGGTAATAATTAGTATTATTTTTCAACAGTTAGGAATAATTAATAATAGTTTATTCAACCAGAGAGAAACATATTTATCACTATTTACACTTTTTTCAGTTTGATTTTTGTGAATGATAGACGATTATATGAATATAAAATGAATTTGAAGAACAAAATGATTATCTGCAAAATTCAAAATGATTTGGTTAATTTTATTTGCACTTCTTGGTTCTTTATGGTTTTATTTCAAACTAGACTGGTGAAATGTTTGATTAAATTTATGATTATTTGATTGATTAACTCTAGGATTATATTTTATTCCATTATTCATATTTGTAATAATAGCTTCAGCTAACAGTGTAAATATTACAGATTGATTGGATTGATTAGCTTGAGGATTATTATTGTTTGCATACAGTGTCTATGCTTATATAACATATGATCAGTGAATGTTTTTATTATCAACACTTTGTATCACAATTATTTGAGCATTAGTAGCTTTTTTGTGGTACAATGTAAAACCCGCAAAATTTTATATGTGAGATGTTTGAAGTCTCGCGCTCGGTGCAAATTTATGAATAATGGCAATGATTACAAATACAATATTTATATTGTTTATAGTTTGAGCAATATTTATATTCGAAACACTTTCAGTAATAATTCAATTAACTAGTAAAAAATTAAGAAAAGGTAAAAAAGTTTTCAAAATAGCTCCATTTCACCATCATTTAGAAGCGATTTGATGGAGTGAAGAAAATGTAGTATTTAGATTATGGCTTATTTGAATAATTTTTTCTACTTTTTGAGTAATATTTTATATGCTACAAAAATAAAATATGTGATTTAAAATGATAAATGATAGTTTTGAATGTGAAAATTGCAAAGCACAAATAACAAAACATCCTGAATGAAGTGCTAGAAATCACTGCCCTTTTTGTCTTTGTAGTAAACACTTGGACAAAGATTTCCCAGGAGATAGGAAAAGTGAATGTATGGGAATAATGAAACCAATAGATATTGATCACAAAAAAAATAAATGATGGATGATAAAACACAAATGCACAAAATGTGATAAAGAAATTCTCAATAAAATAGCACCTGACGATGATTTTTTGGATTTTATACAAAAAAGAAATAAACAAAATTAGTTTATTTCTTTTTTTGATTATTTTAAAAAAATATTATAATAATAGAGCTAATTTTCTTATGGAGGCTTTAAAAAATGATTAGTATAATGGATTATTTAGATAATTTTTGGGGAGAAGTTAATGATTATAGAACTAGTGTAAAACCAGAATTTTCACTTCCCGCACAGAAAAAGCTCTTTCTTACAGAAATAGAAGAGTTTTTGAATGATTATCGTATTTCTTCTACTGATATTTGTATCACATTTGCATGCAAACAATTAGAAGAAATAATTGAAAAATGCGATGTAATTATTGATATGGATTTTGAAAAAACAAATATAACAAATCCATTCAAAACAAGAACCATGGAAAAAGCAATAAAAAAAGGAGAACTTAGCTCACAAAGAAAAGTGGGTTAATTAAAAATTAAAGACGCAAAAATTTTTTGCGTCTTTTTTATTATTGAATAATAAAAAAAATTATTTATAATAAAATAAATTAAAAATAATAAAAATAATAAAATGCTAGAATTAGAAAAAACAATAGAAAAATATTACAGTGAAGAAGAACCGATAATTGTAGCTTGTTCAACTTGACCAGATAGTATGTTTTTGATTTATGAAATCCTAAAAACAAAATACGCAAAAAATTTAGTAGCTTGTTATTTTAACCATAAACTTAGAGAAGAATCAGACGAAGAAGAAAAATTTTTGGAAAAATTATGAGAAGAAAAATGATTTAGAGTAGAAGTTGCAGAAGCAAGAATTAAAGAAATAAAAGAAAAACTTTATCCAAATAAATGACTTGAAGAATTAGCTCGTGAAAAAAGATATGCTTTTTTGAACGCAATTTTAAATATTTATGAATGTGATAAAATCATGACATGACATCATTTAGATGACAAACTAGAAACTTTTTTCTTTAATTTAGCTAGATGAAGCAAATTAACAGGTTTGATAAATATGTCAGAAAAATCTGGAGCAATAATTAGACCATTAATTAATACAAAAAAATCTGAAATACAAGAATATTTGGACAAAAGTAATTTGGAATACAATATTGATAAAACAAATTTTGATACAAAAATAACTAGAAATAAATTAAGACACGACATTATTCCTCAGTTTGAAAATATTAACAGTAATTACAAAAATAATATTAATAACTTAATAAATTATTTAGAAGAATTGAAATATTTTTTGGATCAAAAAGTAGAGGGATTTTTACATGAACAATGAATAAAAATTTTTAATTCAGAAAAATATAGAATAAATACACTTGAAATTTATTGATATTTTTATATTGAAGATTTTAACCAAGAAGAAAAATTATTACAAAAAGAAATAATAAAACATATTTTTTACATAACTAATTGAAAATCAACAATTTGATTAAGTGAAGCAAATATTGATGAAGTTATAAAATTCATAAATTGAAAAAATAACAAAACAATAAAAGAAATAAAAAATATGAAACTAAAAAAAGAAAATGAAATTATTATTTTTTAAAAAATAATAATTTCATTTTTTTATATAGAAGTATTCAAGCTAGCTAATTCTATAATATCACTATGATTTGTTCTAATCTCATGCAATAATAAATTTTTCTTATATTGATATTTTATAACTTGTAAAGTTTTTGGTCAAATTATTCAAGCTCAAGGATCATTAGCATTTCTAACTAAAGAATTTGCAATTTGAAAATCTAGAACAGCTTTTGTAGTTATATCTCAATAATAAGCTGTATCATTATGATTAAAAAATCAAAAATTTTTTAAAACTAATTGTAACTCTCTAACTCTTTGCGAAGCAGTTCATTTGTACAAAGTTCAAATATAATCAATTTTTTGTTGCGCTTCATTATCTGCATATTTTTCTAATTCTCTAAATTTTTGCTCCAACTCTTGCTTTCTATTTTGAATATAGTTTTTTTGTTCTTCTAAAATTTTTTCTTGTTCTAATTTTTCAGAAAAATTTATATAAGTATTTTTCATAGAAGCTCTAGTTTTAGGTCAAAAGTTTCAAGCTCATTCATCACTTCTATTATTAACAATATTTTTTTCTAATTGATAATCATAAATAGATTCTCTAACATCAGAGTATTTTCAAGAAATTTCTCAATTATAAAATCACAAAAGTGTCATTATTTCTTGCAAATTTCTAACTTTTTGAGAAGTATTTACAAAACTATCAAACAAAGATAAATCATAATTTTTTTGTTCTAAGTTTTCTGGTTTTTGTTCAGGATTATATTCTGGTTCAATATTTTTTTCTTCTTCTAAATTATTTTTTCAAATCTCTAATTCTTCGATTTGATTTTGATCAAATTCTCAATTTAAAAACATTTTTTTGAACTGAGTTCTAGTTTTTATTCCCCAATATCAAGCTCAAGCATCAGCTCATGAAGCAATTACTCAATTATTTATTTGAAAATTATAAACAATATCTGATATTTCCCTATCATAAACTCAATCAATTTCTCAAAAATAAAATCCAGTATCAGTTAATAATTCTTGTAATTTTTTTACTTTTGAGTTTTCATATCAAATTCAAACAGAATAATTAAAAACATCTCTTTGAGAATTAAGTCAAGCCGTCGCCCATTTTGGAGATAAAATATTTTCATAATCAAAAGTTGATTGAGAATTTTTATCAACTACGTTTCATTTTACCGTTCTTTTTCACCAGTAAAGTGCTCTTTGTAGTCATTCATCTCAATATCACATCCAAACATCAATTCTATCGTGAGAATATCCTCTTTGTCAAGCTGGAACTATAGCTCATCATCTGTCTTCAACAACTCAAACTCACAATCATTCTATATATATTTTTGTTCAAAATTCATAACTTTTAGGTGCTGCTAACATTCATGAAAAAACTCATTCTCAACTAGCTCAAGCAATTCATTGTCAGTTTAATCTTTTTTCTGATTCATAGTTTCAAGTCAGATATTTATCTTGATTTGGCAAAGGTGAATAATAAGCTGTAACAACATAATAACCTGTATCAGTTCTAGCTATAGAATTATTTACAGGAAAAATTCAATTAACAAATATTAAAATTGTAATTAGTGTAAAAGATTTTTTCATAATGTATTGGAATATTATTATTAATATTTAATAATTTTATCACACTTATTTTTATAAAACAAAAAAAATAGCATTTTAAAAAATGCTATTTTTTATAATATATTTTTGAAATATAATAATTCTGTTTTTTTATTTTGACTAATTCATTTATTTATTACTTGGTTAAGGCTTGATCTTAACTTGTTTTTAAATCTGTTTATTTCATATAGGTCTCAAGAATATTTTCTTTCTAAAATAACATCTAATTTTTTCTTTAAAGCGTCTAGTTTAGCAGATTTAGAATAAGTTAAATCGATATTATTTTTTTCTTCTTCGTTATCATTATCTCAATCAAAATATTTTTCTTTAAAGAATCAATTACTAGATCAATATTCTTCTCTAATTGCGGCAAAAGTTTTTGGTCAAAAAAATCATGCAGCAGATTCATATTCAGTATCAATAATTCATTTTTCTATTTGATATTTTATCAAAATATTTTTTATTCTAGCATAATTTCAATCTATAACTCAATTATAAAGTCATATTTCTTTTAGTAATTTTTGCAATTCTACTACGCTATTTGCCTCATCTTCATCAGGACTTACTTGTAATTTTGCATATTGTTCTATAGGTTCATTTTCAAACTCAACAGTTACTTTAGAATTTGAATCTACAATGTTTCATCTAACTTTTCTTGTTCACCATCTAAGTGCCCTTTCTAATCATTCATCTCAATATCACATCCAGATATCTATTCTGTCATAATCATGACCTCTTTCTCAAGCGTTAACTATCGCTCATCATCTATCTTCTACACTTCAAATACCAATTCACTCTAAATAAATTTTTGTTCAAAAAGAATAATTTCTAGGTGCCGCCATAAGTCAAGCCGCAACTTTTTTTCAACTAGCTGTAATTGTTGGATCTCAAGCAGTATTAAGTCTTAAATCTCAGGCAAAACTTCAAGTCGTATATCTTTTTTGTCAAGCAACTGGAGTGTAATACGCAGTTACATAAAAATATCTTTCGTCTAGTGAAGGCTCATCAACTCTAAGATACTCATCTTTTAATAATAAAAATTTTGAACCATAATCTCTTTCTAAAGCAGTAATAGTTTTTACACCAAAATATCAAGCTCAAGAATCATCATATCAAGAAATAACTCAAGCATTGATTTGATACTGGATAAACTCCGATCTAATAGAATCATAATTTCAATCGACTACTCAACTATAAAGTCATAACTGGTAAAAAACTTCTTGTAATTTTCTTACTTTTTTTTCACTAGATCATTCAAATATTTGATTTTCATACGCAGAAAAAGAGCTATTTGCTAGCTCTACATCTGTGAAAACAAATAATCAAAAGTATGATAAAAGTACTAGGAGGATACTCTGTAAATACTTCATTTAGGTTTATTATAATATAAATCCTTAAAAATTCTTTTTATAATTTTTTTACAAAAATATTAAAATTCTTAAGTCTTAAACATGATTAATTATTAATTAAAATAATCATATCTAACAATTTTTGCCAAGTAATTATATTAAAAAATATAAAAAATCAATAAAAAATAATTTTTATGCTCCGACCACAACTTTTGCATGTCTCAAGACAGTATCTCAAAGCATATATCATTTTTCAAATTCATCAAAAATAATTCAAGATTCTTGTCCAGGAACAGTTGTCATTACATCATGTTTATTAGGATCAATTTCTTCTCAAATAGAATCAAATGGTTTTACTCACATTTTATCCAAATCTCAAACTAATTTTTTATGCATAGAAACTACTCATTCATAAAGAGCGTTTTCTTTTAATTCTTCTGGAGTATTTTTTATAATTCTTTCCATATCATCTACTCTTGGTAAAATATTTTTCAAAATATCTTTTTTTAAGAAAAAAATCATTTCTTCCCTATCTCTTTCAACTCTTTTTTTGTAATTTTCAAAATCAGCCATAACACGAGAAAGTGTATCTTCTTTTTTTTCAGAGATTTCTTCATCATATTCTCAAGTAACAGCGTCTTCTAATTTTTCTTCATCAATTTGTCATTCTTCATTTTCTATTTGATCAACTTCTACCTCCATTTCTTCAATGATATCTTTTTCTTCTTGTGTGTTTTTTTCTTCTCTAGACATAATATTTTATAATAATTATTAATATAAAAGTTCAATTCAATTATACAAATATTTAATATTTTTCAAGTAAAAAATATAAAAATATTTTTTCTAGTTTAAAAAATATTCTTTACATTTATGCACAAAAAAATAAAATAAAATTATTAATATTTTAAAAGAAAAAAATGAAAATAATTAGTTGGAATGTTAACGGAATAAGAGCAGTAGCAAAAAAATGACTTTTTGAATTTGTGCAAGAAGAATCACCAGATATTTTTTGTATTCAAGAAACAAAAGCATTTGAATCACAAGTAAAAAAAGAACTAGAAAATTTTTCTGAATATAATTATTTATGGCATTCTTGAGAAAGACCTGGATACGCTGGAACTGCAATTTTTTATAAAAAAAATATAGAAGTTTTAAAAACGAAAAATAATTTTTGAGAAATAAATCATTTTCATGATGATTGAAGACTTACTCAAATAAACTTTGAAAAAGATTGAGAAGAAGTTGTATTGATAAATTGATATTTTCCAAATGGTTGAACAAGAGCTGATGGTAGTGAAATGGTAACTTATAAACTAGAATTTTATGATAATTTAATAAATTATTCTAACGAGTTAGTTGATCAAAACAAAAACGTAATTTTAACTTGAGATTTTAATATTTGCCATACAGAAATAGATATTGCAAGACCAAAAGAAAATAAAAATAGTGTTTGATTTTTGCCAGTTGAGAGAGAAAAAATAAGTGAATTATTAGATAATTGATATATTGATACTTTTAGACATTTTTATCCAGACCAAATTGATACTTACAGTTGGTGGAGTTATAGGGCTTGAGCAAGACCTAGAAACGTAGGGTGGAGAATTGATTATTTTGTAGTGAACAAAAATTTTGCATCAAAAATAAAGAATATAAGATACATGAACGAAGTTATGTGAAGTGATCACTGTCCTGTAATGCTTGAATTAAAATAAAAAATCTAGTATCATACTAGATTTTTTATTTTAAGAAAAAACTAAACTTACTTCTTTTATAACTTTTTAGTAATTCTTCATTTGAATTTATAAAACTTTTTTTGTCTTTTATAATTGTATCCAAAAAAATAGCTGGATAAATTTCTTTTTTTTGATTATTTTTTTCTTTTTCTGCTTTTTTTACTAATTCATCTGGAGGATATCATATTCAATATGAAATTTTTAATAATTCAATTATTAATCATTCATCGTCTTCATTATTTTTTAAATATGCCTTTATAATCAATTCTGAACATACAAAATTTTGATCCGAATAAAAATTAAATAAATAATCATATTTATGATTTAAAAGATTCAAAGTTTCTTTTATTGCATTAGTAATTTTTTTATCAGAAAAAGTTGTTCTAAAAACTCACAAAAAATCTATTTTTGAAATATATTCCCCAAAAGGCACAATTTTAACTCATGCAGAAGTTGATTCTATAATATAGTGTGTATTTTTTTTAAGATAATTAAGATTATAATTTTTAAATTTTTTTTGTAAATAATCTCAAGTTCACAAATACATTGCCATATGTTTCCAAAAACCTGGAATAGAAATATTTGTTGCAACAAATATTTTTCTAGAAAGTAAAATATCTCAAGGCATTACTTCTAAGTAAAATTTTTCTATAGTTTCATTTGAAATCAGTCATTTACTAGATAATTTAAATCTTATTTTAGACAAAAAAATTCAAATATATTTAACAAAAAAATATAATATTTTATCAAATCTAAATTTAAAAAAATAATAAAAATTTTTATAATTAAAATCAAATTTTATATTGTAATTAACTTTTTTATGAACCATCCATTTTAAATCTTTATCAATTCTATTTTCAAAAAGACGAATAAAATTTTTAGGATAATTAAGGTAATACAAAAAATTACTTCTATAAATAAAACGTGACATAGTAGAATAATTTTCCTTGTAATTTTCGTCCAAATATTGCCTCAAAAATTTTTCGTGTTCTTTAAATGTTTCTTGTAATAAAAGTGTCATATTATAATAAAGTATGACTGAGTAATACTTTATTATAAAACTGTTATAATCTCTTTTTAAAAAATAATTAAATCAATTTGAGTTAATTATAAATTTTAATTCTCTAAAAAGTGAAGATATTTTTTTCCATTTTTTATAAATCCTTTCCTTGTCTTCTTTTAAATACAAGCTAGTATTTTTTTTAAAAATTCTATCTTCTTGAAAATCTTTCAAAGCTTCATAAAAATCTTTTTCTATTTTTTTTAATTTTGTGGATATTTTTTTGTATGACATTTAAAATAAAATTTTATTTTTATATTTTTTGTAAGAACAATAAGCAAAAAATCAAATTTATCAAGTAAAATCTTTTTTATTTATTCTTTATTTTTTTACAAAAAAAAATATAATAATTATTATAATAACTTTCAAAAAATATGAACAAATTTGATATAAATTTTTTTTATAAATATATTCCTGAGTGACAAGAAATAATTGATGTAATTCATACTCATCCAATTACAATTTTAAACAGATTAATTGTAAAAATTTTTTTGTTTGCTATTTTGCCAGTTATTTTTTATTATAATGCTTTATTTCTACAAGAAATAATACCATTTTATTTTTTGGAAATATTGTTAATTTTTGTATTTATTATAAATGTTTATGATATTTTTGATTGGTATAATGATGTATGGATAGTTACTGATGAATGAGTTGTATGGCTAGAACGGTCTTTTTTAAAATCAAATACAAACAGTTTGAGTTATGGAAATATTGAATGAATTTGAGTAGAACAGGAATGAATTATGGATAAATTATTTGTAAAATGAGATTTAGTAATTCATAAAATATGAGATGATTCTTTTATTTTAAAAGAAGCAATGAATCCACAAAAATCTGTAGATGTTTTAGAAACAATTAGAGAAGAAAGTCAAAAAGTAGATGAAGAAACAGAACAAAGTAAAATGGAAATGATTATGGAAGCTCTTTGATGAGTTGTTTGAGAATATATGGAGAAATGACTAGACAAAGAAGATATGGAAGAAATTCAAAGAAAAAATAAACAAGAAAAAATAAATAATTATAAAAGCAATAAAAATACGATTGATTTAAGATAAAAAAATCTACTTAAAAGTAGATTTTTTTTCTTATTCATAATCTTTGAAATAATCCATTTCAACATTATCACTTCTGTACAAAAATTTTTCACTATTTGTATCAAATACTGTAAGTTCAAGATTTATAAGACAACCAGATTTAGTTACTATTAAATCATCAATAAAATAAAAAGCAGAATTAGAACCAACAAAACACATTGTTTCAATTAAGTTTGATTTTGTAGAAAAAGTCTTTGGTTTATCTAAATCTCAATCTACAAAATCTCAATATTCTATAGTTATATTGTCATAATTATCAGAAATACTTTTTATAAAAGCATATTTTGTATTATCTTGATTGGTTTCAAAATAATTAAATGAGTTCAAAAAATTTTCATTTATATAATTTTCTTCGATTTTTCACAAATTTATATTTATATCTTCTAGAAGTGACTCAACTATAAGATTTCAATCTTGAATATCTAAGACCCATTTATTTGATTTATTTACAATTCTTTCAGAATAATCATAAAAATCCCAATTTTCTAAATCAAATTTTGATCTTATTTTTTGAAAATTATAAATAAACAACAATTTATTATTAAAAAAATATGCATTTTGAAAAGAATCATTGTATTCATTAAGTTTTATAATATTTCAACTAGAAATATTATAAACAAAAATTCAATATGTGTTTCATCATAAATTTAAATGATCAGTAATATTTAGATATATATTTTCTTCATTTAATAGTAAAACATCAATATAGAATGGTTCTCATTTTTTTCTTTTATCAACATTATCTACTAAATAATATTTACAATTACCAACTTGTTCCTTAAATTGACGATTAATTATATTCTCACAAGCATCTTGTGTTAATTTTTCAGAACCTCATAACTCTTCAAGGTTATAAATAAACTCTAAATCTATTTCTTTTAAAAATTTTTTTAATTCTTGATTTAAAAATGGATTATTTTTAATATAATTAACATCTTTAATTTTTTCATTTTCTTCTCTATTTTCTATGGAATAAGCTGTACTGTACGGTGTGATTTTATTTTTTCTCTCAGTTATTTTACTACTATTATCATAATCTTTCACCAATTCATAAACTTCTTTTTTGGTTAGATTTGATAACTCTTCTTGTTCTTCTGGTTCTTCTACTATATCTTGTTTTTCTGGTTCTTCTTTTTCAATATTACCTGAGTTAGAAACAATATCAGTAGAATTGTTTTCTTGTGGGAGAGTGCATCAATAAAAGAATATTATAAAAAATATTATTAAAATTTTATTCATAAAAAAATTTATTAATTGTAAAAAATTATTGATTTATTTTAAATAAAATCTTTAAAAAATTTTATTTGATTTTATACTAAAATATTTTATTATTAATCAATAATATTTTTAGTTTAATTAAAAATACTAAAAAACAAAAAAAAAATGATACAAACACATTTAGAAAATATACTGAAAAATTTACCAAAAAATCCCTGAATTTATCAGTTTTTTAATAGTGCTTGAAAAATTATTTATATCTGAAAATCTGTAAACTTAAAATCTAGAGTTAATTCATATTTTAACGGTAAAGGTAAGCTAAATTTTGCCAAACAAAAAATGGTAAATCAAATCTGTGACATCAGGACAATTCTTACAAATAACGAGACAGAAAGTCTAATTCTTGAAACAACGCTAATAAAAAAATATGAACCAAAATATAATATTTTGATGAAAGATTGAAAAAATCATATTTATATAAAAATTACAAAAGAATTAATTCCTCAAGTTATAAAAACTAGATTCAAAAAAAATGACAGAGCAACTTATTTTTGACCTTATATATCAACAGGTTATGTAAATAATATTTTAAAATTAGTAAAAAAATTATTTTGATACAGAAGCTGTAATATAAATTTTTCACTAAAAGATAAATCTGGGGAAATAGAAGAAGAAAATATTGAATTAAGTAACATTTGAACAACAAAAATTCCTTGCATGGATTATTACATAAAAAGATGTAGCTGACCTTGTTTGAAGCATTTATCAAAAGTAAAAGATTACAAAGAAAATATAAAAAAAATAGAAGATTTTTTGAGATGAAATACTTATAAAATCAAACAAGATTTGGAAGCAAAAATGTATCAAAACGCCAAAGAATTAAAATTTGAAGAAGCTCAAAAAATAAAAGATAATTTAGAATCTATAAAAATTTTGGAACAAAATCAAATTGTTAGAGATTGAGTTGATTGAGATTATAATGTTATAAATTTTATAGAAAAATTTGAAAGATTTTTTATTGGAATGATAGAAATAAAAGATTCAAAAATAGTTGGTTTTCATAATTATGAGATAAAAAATTCGCTAGAAGAAGAAAAAGAAGAAATATTAAAAAGTTTTATAGAAAAAGTTTATTCTGAAGAAAATGATCCAAAAATAAATTATTTAATTCCTTTTGAAATAGATTTTTGAAATATTTGAATAAAAACTCAAACTCCAAAAATTGGAACAAAAAATGATTTATTATCACTTTGTTACAAAAATATTTATGAATATGCTTACAAATCACATATCGATTCCCTTTCTACAAAAGGATTTTCAAAAAAAACTATGGAAAATATTTTAGCTTCACTTTGATATGAAAAAATCAACAAAGACTTGGTTTTTGAATGTAACGATATAAGTCATATTTCTTGAAATCACACAGTTGCAAGTAGAAGTATCATAGAAAACGGTAAAAGTAATTCTAGCAAATACAAAAAATTCAGAATAAAATCGCTAGAAGAACAAAAAATAAACGATTTTGATTCGATGAGAGAAATTATGCAAAGAAGAATAAAAGAAATTCAAAAAACTGAATATATTCCAGATTTGATAATCATTGATGGTTGAAAATGACAATTATCTAGTGTGAATGAAATTTTGCAACAACATATTGATGAAGTACCACTTTTACAAAACTTGCAATTAGTTTGATTAGCAAAAAGAGAGGAAGAATTATTTATCGTAAAAGATTGAAAATTTGAAAAAGTGATGCTAGAAAAAAATAGTTCAGAATTGAGATTAGTTCAAAAAATAAGAGATGAAGCTCATAGATTTGCAATAACTTTTAACAGAGATAGTAGAATAAAAGCAATGAAAAAAAATATCTTGGAAGAATTACCATGATTTTGACCAAAAACAAGAAGCAAAATAATCAAAAAATATTGAAATATAGAAAAACTAAAACAAGTAGAAAAAGAAGAGCTAAAACTTATTTTGAATAAAAATCAAATAGAAACACTTGAAAATCATTCAATAATATAATATAATCTTTACAAAGATAATATTTTATATATTATTAAATTAATAATTAATAAATCAAATTTATGAAAGATTTTGTAAAAAAATATCATAAGAAAAAAATAATTTGAAATATTTGAATTTTGGCACTGAGTCTTGTAATGGCTATTTGAATAAATTTTTTTATAGTTGATTGAAGCGAAATGTGAAATAATTTAAAAACTTCAATTTTAAATTCTAACGATATTTTAACTGAAGAAAATTCTGATATTTTTATGGAGAAAGAAAATAATCAAATAATCATAAAAAACTCAAAAAATATTTCTTGAGCTGAAAATATTTCTTTCTCTATAATTTATGATGCTGAGAATATTTCTATTCAAGATTATAATTCTACGATTGGACAAATAACAAAATTATGACAAGAAAATTCTTGATACAATAATTTTATAATCTCAACAAATGATAAAAATATTAATTTTTGAGAAGAAATAATGAGAATAGATATAGAAAAAACTTGAGAAAATTCTACTCAAATAAATATGTTAAACGCAAATTTTAAAGATAATGAGTGAGAAACATACAAATTATCAACTTCATGACTTACATTTTAAAAACTCTACTCAATAGAGTTTTTTATTTAATAAAAATATAATTATGCCTAGATTTATAGATACTCATTGTCACCCATATTTAAACAAAGATAAAAATTTGGATAGTATAATAAATAATTTTTTTGAAGATGAATGAGAAATATTAATATCAATTTGAACAGATTTAGAAACAACTAAAAAATCACTAGAATTAGCTAAAAAACACAAAAATATTTTTTGTACAATATGAATTCATCCATGTGATGTTTTTGGTTTGGATTTGGAAAAAACAATTAACGAACTAAAAAAAAATTATCTTGAAAATAAACAAAATATAGTTTGAATCGGGGAAACTTGACTGGATTATTATTGGATGAGTAAAGAAGATATTTCGGAAGAAGATCTGAAAGAAAAAAAATTAATTCAAAAAAAATTTTTTATAGCACAAATAAAATTAGCAGAAAAATATAATTTACCATTTGTTATTCATAATAGGGATTCAAAAGATGATGTTTTAGAGATAATAAAACAAACTTGATACAAAAATTTTATTTATCATTGTTATAGCGAAGATTACGAATATGCCAGGAAAATTCTAGATTTTGCTCCTGAAAGTTTTATAAGTTTTTCTGGAATTGTAACTTTTAAAAATGCAAAAACTGTTCAAGAAACTGCATTAAATATTCCTACAAAAAATATTTTATGAGAAACGGATGCGCCATATTTGACACCAACTCCTTTTAGATGAAAAGAAGAAAATGAGCCAATGTTTACAAAATATGTAATTGAATATATTGCAGATTTAAGAAACGAAAACAAAAATGATTTTTTTGAAAAAATATTTTCAAACTCAAAAAAAGCATTCTCACTAGACATTGAATAAAAAATAATTATAGTTTAACAAACTATAATTATTTTTTTGTATTATGAAGATAAATAATTTTCCAGAAAATCTTATTCCAATGGTAAATAAATGATTACCATTTTGATATTCTAACGAAACCAAAAATCAGGTTCATGATATTATAAAAAATTGAATTACTGACCAAGCTCCTAGCAGAGTTTTTTTGGAGTGAATAACTATTGATCACGCTGAAAGTATGGATTTGGATGACTGAATTTGGGCTGAAAAAACAAAATTTTGATATTCTATTTTTATTTCAATTGCTGATCCAACGGAGTTTATTCCTGTTTTGTCGCCAATTGATTTGGATGCGATGAATAAATGAACAAGTATTTATTTGTGAGAAGAAAAAACTATTTTTATGCTTCCTCGTGAATTAGCCTGTGATATTGTTTCTCTAAATGACCAAACAACAAGATTATCACAAACTGCTCAAATAGATTATGATAATGAAATGAATGTTTTGAATGCAGATTTTTATGAATCAAAATTCAAAAATATAAAAAGATTTGATTATGAAGAATTTGTAAATCAATATTTTTATGAAGACTCGCCTTTTCATTCTCAATTAAGATTACAAGACGAAATAGCACAAAAACTAAGAGCAAAAAGATTAGATAAATGAATAATTGATTTTGATGATGCAGAAAGATGAATGTGAAAAATACACAAAAACTGAAAAAATATAGCGTCAAGATTAATTGAAGAATTTATGGTTGCTACTAATGTACAAACTGCAGTCTTTGAAGAGAAAAATTATCCTGGTGCTTGAGTTTTTAGAAATCATATGGTTTGATTAAAGTGAAAAGAAATAATTCCAAAACAACTAGAAAGAGCGTTTTATTCTAATAAAATGATGTATCATTTTTGATTAAAGGAAGAAAATTATACTCATTTTACTTCACCAATGAGAAGATATCTGGATTTTATATTGCACAGACAATTAAAAGCGCATTTGAGATGAGAAGAAATACCTTATTCTTGAGAAGATTTGAGAAAAATTGTTAATAGATATTTAAACCAACAACTAAACAGAGTATATTTTTTGGAAAAGAGTTTTCATTATGAAGAATGATTAAAAAAGAGATATTCAAGAGCAAAAGAAAAGTGTGAAGAAACCGAAGAAAGTATAAATGAAATAAAATTACACATAAAAAACTGAGTAAAAAAATGACTTAAACTACCAGAAGAAATAAGAAATGAAATAATTGAAACAATAGAAAATTCTGAAAATAAATGAAACTGGATGTGGATAATTTGAGCTTATTTACTAAGTGAAGAAAAAGAAATAATTAATGCTCTCAAAAAAAGAGTAATTGCAGAATGAAGATACAAAAATATTTTGAATTCGATAGAACAAACTAGATTAATTAGATGAAAACAAAATAAAATTTTTTCTATAAAATATGATGAAGAATGAAAAGTAACTATAAAAATTAATTGAAAATTAATTGTAGAAAATTCAGATAATACGAGAGATGCTGTTATAGAATTATTTGATTACGCGTTAAAAAAATAACCCTTTTTAAAAAAGGGTTATTTTTATGATTCTAATTTCTTTTGTGTTTTATAAAATTCCTCTGTAGAATTAAAACATTCCTTGAATCATTCTACATCTCAATAATCTGCAAAATGTTTTTGCCAATAATGTCATCATTTCATTCTTTGAGCACTTTTTATTGGACACCGATACTTTTCTGTTCTTCAAGCTATTTCAACAGCATAAGAAAAAAGTCAATTTACATATGAACAATAAAGACAATTAAATTTTTGAAACCAATTTAAATAATCTAAATGTCTTCTATCATAAATTATATAATCTGATCTTTTTACAAGAGGAATTCAATATAATCTAATAGCTGTTTGTTGATAAATAAATAAAAATATATCAAGAATTACAGCAGGAATAATCATCATATAAATAAAAGGCATAGAAATTATGTCTTTTAATCTTGCATTAAACAAACTCTTGAAAAAAGATTTTCTTTTTTTTCTATTTTTTTCTCTAGCTTCTTTTGAAAAAATAATTTTTCATCTAGCAAAAGAAAAATCATACTTCTCCATAAGCTTAGAATACTCTTCCATTAATTCTAATCTTTTTGCATCTATCTCTGCTAATAGTTTATTAATTCTCGATTTCATATAATAAAATTTTTAATTGTAATTAGTAAAATAAACTATAATAAAAATATTAAAATAATCAAGTGTTTTATTGATTAAAACGGAATATCTTCAACAGAAATATCTCAAGAATTATTATTATTTGAAGAGTCAGAATTATTAGAATCATTATTATTTTTGTTATCTGGATTCCATTCATTCAGAGTAAAATAATGAGTATCTCAGTATTGTCCTACTTCTTTTCTTCTACTCATTGTAAGATTTACGTATCATTTTTCATTTGCATATTCTTGTAATTTTTCAATATTAAAACTTACATTAAAAAATTCTCAGTAAGGTCAATTAATTGCTTTACAATTAGCTCAATCAATAAATGTTTTTGCCATATATATTTTTTAGTAATTAAAAAAGTGAAATAATTTTATATATTTTTGTTATTAATTCAAAACAAAATAAAAAAAAGGATGTAAATACTACATCCTTAATAAGAAAATCCGATAAAAAATCATTATGAATTATTCATCTTTTGTTGTTGAATTTTTTCATAGATTTCTTCTCTATGTACTGGAATATCCTTAGGTGCTTTAATTCCTAAAATAACTTGTGAATGATGAATCCCGATTACAGTAATAATGAGATCATCCCCAATCATTATTCTTTCATTAAGTTTCCTAGATAAAATAAGCATTTTTTTACTCCTTTTTCAATTTTCTTCAAAATAAATAATACTTTATTAAAATAAATTGTCAATATTATTTTTTTAAATAAAAGTTTACTTGATTTTAATTAATGATTATAATGGAAATGAAAAAATAATTATTTAACCAAAAAATAAATAATGAGAATAGATAAATATTTATCAAATTTAGGATTTTGAAGCAGAAAAGAACTTAAAAAATACATAAAAAATGAAATAGTTTTTTTAAATGATGAACTTGTTTTTGATAGTAATCAAAAAATAGAAATATGAGATAAATTAAAAATTTGAGAATTCAGTGTAGAATACAAAGAAAAAGTTTATTTGATGCTTAACAAACCAAAAAATTATGTTTCAAGTAATATTGATGAAGCTTGATATGAATCTTGCAAAAATTTGCTTGAGAATTGTCCTTATGATGAAATAGTAGAAATAATGTGAAGACTTGATGTTGATACAACAGGATTAATTATTATGACAACTGAGTGAAAAATTATTCATAATGTAATAAATTCTAAAAAAGAAATTTTTAAAAAATATAAAGTAAATCTATCTGAAAAAATAGATAATTATGGAATAAAAAAATTAGAAAGATGATGAATAAAAATAGATAATTATTTAACAAAACCTGCTGTAGTAGAAAAAATAAACGATAAAGAAATATTTTTATCAATTAGTGAATGAAAATTTCATCAAATAAAAAAAATGATAGAAAAAATTAATAATCAGGTAAAAAATTTGCACAGAGTAAGTATTTGAGAAATAGAGCTTTGAGAGTTAGAATTGTGAAAATGGAGATATTTAAATGAGAAAGAAATTTATTATTTAGAAAATTTATAAAATGAAAAATAGATTAAAAATCTTAATTGTAATTCTTTTTTTTGCAATAAACAGCAGTAGTTTTGCTAATGAAAACATTTGAAGCAAAAAAATAAATATTTGATGAAATAATTTTACATATGAACAAATAAATAAAAAAATAAGCTCTGTAATAGAAAATAATATTTCAAAAGATTTAACAAAAAAAGAAAATAGTTATAAAAAATTAATTAAAAAAT
>JBEPWB010000017.1:0-20527 GCA_041642635.1 bacterium | reverse complement strand
GAGTTACAGATTGTTCTCAGATAGAATCAAAAGTATAATATCCATTTGATCCATTAAAATTAGAATCAGTTAAATTAACTCTATCTCCGTTGATTATCCAACTATATTCAAGGTTTCAATCATCTGAAAAATCAGGATCATAAGAGCTAGTTCAGTCTAAAAAGACAGTATTTGGTCTGTGAGAATCTTTTATTGAATGATTAAATTCAGCAACGGGAGGTCTGGAATTTATATAAATAATTTTTGTATCAATATCAATTTCTCAAGAAGGCTCAGTAACATACAACATTACATTATATATTCATTTTTCCCTAAAAGAGTAATTGAAGGTAGAAGAGGATTTATTAAGAATTTCTTCATCATTATTTATATCAATAATTCTCCAAGAATAAGTTAAGTAATCATTTCTAGAAGTTGGATTTGCAGAAAAAGTAAATGTATCTCATAAGTATCACTCATCTGAACTAGCTTTAATTGTAGCAATTGGATTACTAACTATCAAATTAAAATTTCTTGTAACAGTTTTTCACTCATTAGTTCTAAGTGTAAGTTTTACGTCAAATTGTCATTCACGAGCAAAGACTACTCTTTCTACTTTTGGTGGTCAATCATAAGTTCTTTCAACTCAGTTTCAAAAATCCCAAGTGGTTCTTGTGAATTTTGCTCAAGAAGTTGGAGTTGAGCTAGTTGCATCAAACAATAATCAATATTTAGCTTCTTCCGGAGTAAATTTTAATTCATCTCTATTTCATAAAGTATTAGAATTTACTTTTAAAATAACTGAAGCTATTTTTTCATTAACATTTATATTAACTTTTCAAGAATATGGTAATACGTCTGTAAAACCTGAATTATTTTTATGATTTGATGTTACATCCAAAAATACTGAATAGTTTCATTCTTCATTAAAAACGGTATTAATTGAAGGTCTATTTCATAAAACTACTCTTTTTCATCATTCATTTACCCACCAAGTATAATTATAATTTTCAAGTTTAGTTCAGCTAGGATCTACAACATTTCATCTCAAACTAACGGTTAAAGGAGCATTTCAGCTTGAAGGAAAAGCCTCAATATTACCTCAAACTTTTTGAATATTAACTTTATTTATATAATCTTCTATAGCCGTAGCCAAAGATTGAAATTGTGAAGAATTTTCTGGATATTTTATTCACCTCTCAACTGCACTCTTTAAAGAATTATAATAATTATTATTAATCAAATTATCAGGCAAATAATTAAGTCAGTTTTTTGCTAACTCTAATATTCTTGAAGCAACAACTCAATCAATTACTCAATCAACTTCAAACTTACTTCTAAGTTCTATAAATTGTTCTGTGATTCTATATCTGTATTCATTAAAAGTATTTAAATCAGACGGAGTTAAAGTAGTATATTCTGTTGTTGCAGAATGTACTTGGTAACTTCAAAACACAAATAATGTAGTTATAAATAGCGTAGTTATAAGTTTTTTAAACATATTATCTTTTTTAACAAATAGTTATTTAAATTAATATTATCACAAATATTATTTTTGCGCAAAAAACTAATACATAAAATGCTAAAAAATAATTGATTATTATAAAAAATATACAAAATATATACTTTTTATATATTTCTCTTGACAATAAGTTAATACAAAATATAATAAATATATAATTTATTTAAAAATGAATAAGTTTGTTATTTATAATTAATAAAATACTACTATGGACTTAAATAAAGCACAAATTATTGGTAGAATTACACAAGATTTAGAATTAAAACAAACTCCTAACGGTCAAAATGTTCTTAGTTTTTCACTAGCAACAAACAGAAACTGGGTTGATTCTAGTTGAACAAAACAAGAACAAGTAGAATTTCATAATATAGTTTTATGGTGAAAATTATCTGAAATAGCAGCTCAATATTTAGGAAAATGAAGAAAAGTTTATATTGAAGGTAGATTACAAACTAGAAGCTGGGAAGCTCAAGACGGAACGAAAAGATATAAAACTGAAATAGTTTGAGAAAATATGATTATGCTAGATTGAAAAAATGAAGGTCAATCCAATAATAACAATAGCTCTTACTGACATGATAATTATAACAATGATTCTCCTGCAGTTAAAAAATCATCTCCAAAACAAGAAGAGGAAATTTCTATTGAAGACATTCCTTTTTAATAAAAAATCTAAGCTAGGCTTAGATTTTTTAATTCTTTACAAATCAAATATTTTTTGTAAAATCAAAAATACAAAATTATATTTATATTTATTAAATAATTAAAATAAATGGATTTATATAGTGTACTAGAAGTTGAAAAAACAGCAACAAAAGATGAAATTAAAAAAGCTTATAGAAAAAAAGCAATGGAATTCCATCCGGACAGAAATCCAGGAAACAGTGAAGCAGAAAAAAAATTCAAAGAAGTCTGATGAGCGTATGACGTTTTATGAGATGATCAAAAAAGAAAACAATATGACATGTTTGGTTCAACTTGATGATGAGCTTGAGCTTGATGAAATCCATTTTGATGAGCATGAGTTGATGTAGATTTATGAGATATTTTTGAATCATTTTTTTGATGAGGATTTTCATGAGGATGAGCTAGAAAAAGAAAAACAGAATTTGTATGAGAAGACTTGGAATATAGTTTAAATTTAGATTTAAAAACAAGTATTTTTTGAGGAAAAGAAAAAATCACTTTTAACAAAAAAGAAACTTGTAATACTTGTTCTTGAGAAGGTTGAAGTGGTAAAAAAACTTGTTCTAAGTGTAATTGAAGATGACAATATACAAAAACAAGCCAAAGTATGTTTTGAATGATTCAACAAACAGTAGCTTGTGATGAGTGTCACTGAACTTGAGAAAAATTTGAAAAAGTTTGTGAAGACTGTAACTGAGAAAAAAGAAAATTTATAAAAAAAGATATAGATTTAGATATTCCTGCAGGAATTGATGATTGAATGGTTATAAAAATGACTTGAGAATGAAATCATTGAGTTTGAACTCTTGCGAAATGAGATCTATTCATAAAATTTAGAATTCAAAAAGAAGAAAAATGACTAACTAGAGAATGAGTTAATTTGTTTTACGAATTAGAAATTGATGTAGTTGAAGCTGTTTTATGAACAACAAAAGAACTAAATATTCCTATTTTATGAAAAAGAAAAATAGAAATAAAAAGTTGAACAAGTCATTGAAATATTATAAAAATATCTTGAGACTGAGTAAAACACATTGATAGTGATAGGAAATGAGATTTATTTATAGAAATAAAAATCAAAATACCAAAAAAACTATCAAAAAAAGAAAGAGAATTATATGAAAATATAGCAAAAGAAAAAAAAATTGATGTAAATAAGTGATGAGTATTTGAAAAAATATTCTGATAATTCCAATATCTCCTAATTTTCTGACAAAAATGTCAGAAAATTAGGTTATTTTTTTATCTAAAAAATAAATGAAAAATAAATTAATAACAATTATTTTTTTTGTTTTTTTTGTAATTTTTTGATGATTATTTTTTTCTGATGACTATTTTCAAAATATAAAATATATTTATGAACTAGAAGAAAATAAGAAAATAACAGAGAAAAAAGTACAAAATTTTAAACTTGAAAATATAAAAAATATTCAAAAAACTGATATTTTTTATACTCCAAATGAAAACCTTTTAAACGAAATAGTTAAACAAATAAATTTTTCAGAAGAAAAAATATATATTTCTGTTTATATTTTTACAGAAAAAAGAATAAAAAATGCTTTATTGAAAGCAAAAAAAAGATGAGTAGAGGTTAAAATAATTATGGAAAAATCTCCATATATGACAAATAATATTAATAATAATTTTTTTGAAATATTTGAGAAAAATAACATAGAAGTCACATGGTCTAATCAAGATAATTATTTATTAAATCACGCAAAATTTTTGATAATTGATGAGCGGTGAATTATTTCAACGGGTAATCTAAGTTATTCGACTTTTAGTCAAAATAGAGATGTTTTTGTTATAACAAAAAATAGAGAAATAATTAATTTTTTAAAAAAGTTATTTTTGAATGATTTTATTTGAAGCAAAAAAATAATTTATCATGAAAATATTGTATTATCACCTAATTATTCTAGAAAAAAAATAAATTTATTGTTAGAAAACGCAAAAAATGAAATAAAAATTTATATTCCATATATAAATGATAAAAAAATAACTGATAAATTAATAAAATTAAAACAAGAAAAAAATATTTCTATCAATATTCTTGTCTCAAAAAATGCTGAAAAAAACAATAATTATAAAAAATTAATTAAAGCTTGAATAAAAATAAAAAAACTTGAAAAGAGCAATCAACATTCAAAAATAATTTTAATAGATAACAAATATATTTTTATTTCCAGTATTAACTTTTCTAAGCAATCTTTTGATGAAAATAGAGAGCTTGGAATAATTTTGAAAAATAAAAATATTATAAAAAAATTTGATAAATTGTTTTTTTCTGATTTAAGACATTAAAAACCTTTACAAATAATTTAAAAAAATATAATAAATACTAATAAATACTAATAAAAAAACAGTGATTTGAATAAAAAAAATTATAGCTATAGTTATTTGTACAATAATTTTTATTTGATTGATTTATTCAACATATATTTGAAGTAGTTTTTCTACATTTGAAGCGCCTTATTATCAAAATAATGAAAACGCTACTTTTAATATTGATTTTTCAAAAGAAAATTTAATAAAAGAGTTTGAAAAAAATTCAACTTGAGCAAAAATTGAATATATTAATGATTTTGATAAAATAATAAGCTTTAATTGAAGTTTTTCACGTAATAATGAAAATTCAATTGAAGAAATTGAGCTTTGAAGTTGAGTTTATTTAATAAATATTTCGGAATTAAATAGTGAGTACAAAATAATTTGAGATTGATTTGAAATAATAACAAACTGACCAACAAATTTTTATTATGATTGAAGTGGTAGTAGAAAAACTATTTTTTCATTAAATAATAATTTAAAAATTGATTTACTTGATTCAAGTTGAAAAAAATCAAACGAAGTTTATTTATATCCACATATGTACCTAAAATATAATTCTGATTATATTTGAGAAGTTAGGAATTGAGATATTTTAAAAATAAAACAATGGTTTACTTTAAATTATTTTTGAGAAAAAATAATGGAATGAGAAACTGTAAACAAAAATTTTTCAGAAAAAATATTATGAAGAAATGATGAAGAAGTTCTTAATATGTTTTTATATTTACAATCTAAATATAAAAAAGAAAACAGAGTTCTTATAGAATTCAAAGAAAAAAATTTTTGAACAATTTTATGAGAAGAACTAATAAAAAAATATAATGATTTATTTTTAAATGATACAAAAAAAATTATTTATAATAAAAATCTTATAATTAGAGCTATTTGAGATATAGTTGATTCTGAAAAAATAGAAAAAAACAAAAGTAATTTATTAATTGACGCTTTTGAAGATTTAAAAACCTATAGTCAAAAAGATTACGAGGAAATGAAAAATATTTTTGATTATTACACAACATTAATTGTTAATTGAAACAAAAAAGATATTAATTCAAAAGTAAATTTTTCTAATATTTATAACGAATTATCATGAAATGAAAATTCTTTTGAAAATAATTGAATACTTTTTTTGAACAACTTGTTTTTTAATTATGATTTTCTAGAAAAAAATAATATTTACAAAGATTTAAATATTTTTACAACAAACTATTTAGAAAAAGTTGAAGATGAAAACAAAAAATCATATTTAATACTTTTTTTAAATAATGTTATTTCTGAATGATTTGATAAAGTTTCTAATAATAATCAATTAGAATTGGAAGACCTAATAAATATTTTTAATAAATATGTTGAAATAAGCATCCCTTACTATGACAAAAATAATGATACGAGAATAATTACATGACTTAGAGAGTATATAGAAATTCTAAAAAATATTTCTGAACAATTACAAAAAAGCTATTTTAACATAAATGATAAATCTCTACTAGAAATAAAAAACAATGCTGAAATAAATAGATCTCAAGTAGAAAAATTAGAAAAAAATATAGAATTAATAATGGATTTTTATTATGAAAATAAGTGAAATATAAGAGAAAGTAGTAGAAATAATATTCTTAAAATAAATTTTGAAGTAATACAATCTAATTTTAAAAAATACTTTTTAGCAATAAAAGATTATAACACTTATTTGGCAACTTATGATGAAGCTAATCAATGATTGATTTATTGAGAAACAGCTAATCAATGAATGGGAGATGACAATTCGTTAAGTAAAGAAAAAGCTAGGAACTATTTATCACAATTTAATTTATTAGATTTCACAAATACAGTAATTACAATTCAAAATTATGATTATTGTATGAACCCCTCTCAGGAAAATAAGAATAGTGAATTAGAAGATCCTTATTGTTATTTAATTGAAAATTTAGAAATTTGAAGATGAGTAAATTTAGATTTTACACTAAGTCCTTATGAATATAATAATATAAGTAATTTTGTTATAAATTGAGATCCAAATATAAATAGATGATCTTATAAGTTAGAAAATGAAAAAATTGATTTAGAAGAAAAATGAATGGCTGCAAAAACTCCTGAAGAAGCAGAAAAATTAAAATTTGAAAACTTTTTTTTATTCACATTTAATTGGTGAGATGATATAAATCAAGAAATAAAACAAGTAGAAGAAACTAACAACCAATTAGAAGAATCAGCAATTGTCCAAGTTTTTAAAAGAAATAAATTACTTTGAAATAATTGAGATTTTAGTAATTTTAATTGATTTTTAAATATATCTTATAATGACATTATTGTTACAGAAAAAAGAAATGCTCAAGAAAAAGATGATTATAATATAGAAATTGATGGTGCAGACTTTTTATACAATGAAAATAATATAGATTATAGGTGAAAAATATTTTCTAATTATAGATTCTTACCAGATCATAGCTTTATAAATCCAGAAATTCTATTTCAAAATGAAAATTGAGATGATTTAATGTTTTGAAATAGAATAGAAATGACTTGAGTATTCGAAGTTTGAGAAATAAAAAATGAAATGATTAAATTTTTTGAATACTATAATAAATTAAATCAAGTAATTACTTGAGTAAATCAATATTTCTATCAAAATAATTTTGAAATAAAATACCAAAAAAATAACAGTTCTATTATACTAAAAAATAAAGACTTTAATATAATATTACAAGAAAATGAAATAAAACTTTTAAGTTATAAATGAAATAATTACATAAAAGAAACAACTCTTATTAATGAAATAAGCAATATTTTAGAAATAATAAATAATTAAAAATGGCACAAAAAAAATCAGTAAAAGTAATGGCAATTTTAGCATTAGTTTGACTAATTGCATCAATTTTTTGAACTTGATTACTAGTATTATTACAAGATGATAATGTTAATAACGGGCAAGAATTAACTCCTGAACAAATTCAAGAAATTCAAGATATGATTAATTCTCAAAGTTGAACAACAACTCAAACTTGAGAATTAAATGAAGGACAAAACACGTCAACTTGAGAAACTATAGAAATTAACTAATACAAAATGAATTTAAACACAAGAATAACATGAGCTGCTTGAGCATGAGTAAATTCTACAGTTGATATAATTGCAGAATTGTACGCAGACTTAGGTTATGATTTGGTTACAGATATTGAGTATGAATCAAGAATAAAAGGATGAGTAAACTATTTTGATGTAAATATTTCTGACTCAAAAGAATTATATTTAACAAAATACGTAGATATAGTTTTGGCATTTAACGCTGAAAGTTTGATAAAACAATTATCATACTTAAAACCAAATGCAACTATAATAATAAACTCAAAATGGGTAAAAAAATTAGAAGAAAAATGAATATCTTTTGAAAAATATAATTTATTGCAATTAGAAATAAATGATAAATATGATAATACTTATTTATTGTGAATTTATGCAAAATATTTGAACCTTGATATCAAAATAATAGAAGAAAAAATAGAAAAAATATTTGAAAAAAAATGAACTGATACTGTTAATAAAAACAAAGAAATCGTACAAAATATTTTTGATACATATGAAATAAAAAATCCTAGTAAATTATCTATAAAATCAATTTGAAAACCAAAAGAAGCTGTTTTTTGAAACAAAGCTTTGGCACTTTGAGCAATAGAAAATTGACTTGAATTTTATAGTGCCTACCCAATGACTCCAGCTTCAACAATTCTTTGAGAAGTTATAAAAGATTGAAGAGTTAAATATATTCAAAACGAAGACGAAATTGCTGTAATTAATTCTGCACTTTGAGCTAGTTTTACTGGAGCTAGAGCAATGAGTTGAACTAGCGGTTGATGATTTGCACTTATGACTGAAGCACTAAGTTTTGCTGTTCAAGCTGAGTTTCCAATAACCGTTGTATTATCACAAAGAGCTGGACCAAGTACTTGAACTCCAACTTTTCACGAAGCTTGAGACATAAACTTTGCACTAAACCCTACTTTTGGTGATTTTGATCATGTTGTAATGTACCCTTCTAATATTGAAGAAGCTCATTATTTTGGTTGATTAGCTTTAAATATTGCTGATAAATACCAAACTCAAGTAATTATGTTGATGGATAAACAATCAAGTGAATTACTTTGAACAGTTGAAGAATTAAAAACACCTTGAATTGATAGATGAGTAATGCTTGAAAATCCACCAGAAGATTACAAAAGATATGAATTAACTGATTCTTGAGTTTCTCCTAGAGTAAAAGTAGGAACAAAAAACTGAGATTTTATAGCTACAAGTTATGAACATGATGAATTCTGAGCTACTAGCGAAGATCCAAAAATGAAGAAAAAAATGACACAAAAAAGATTCAAAAAATTAGAAAACTTTTTTGAAAAAGAATGAGTTTCTTGATACGAAGTAACTAATCCTGAAGCACAAAAAATGCTTATAGTGACTAGTTTTACTAGTTATACAGCTAAACATTTTGTAAAAAACAATCCTGAATATTGAATAATTATAATAAAATTCTTAAAACCAATTGACCAAAAATTAAGAGAAGAAATTGTTTGAAAACAAGAAATAATTTTTGTAGAAAACAATTACTCTGGGCAATTGGAAAATTATTTAACAAAAGAATTAGGTCTAAAATACATAGATTGATTAAAAATATCAAACATGAGAAAATATGACTTATACCCTTTTTATATCGAAGATTTTAACGAATTAAAAAAATAAAAAATGAGAGCTTGACTAAATAATATACAATGGTGTGCTTGATGTTGAGACACTCTTATAATATGAGCTATAAAAAAAGCATTTGCAGAATTAGAAATAGAGTCTCATAATAGAGTTGTGGTTTCATGAGTTGGTTGTAGCTGAAAAGCTAGCCAATATATCGATTGATATGCTGCAGAAACTCTTCATTGAAGAACTCTTCCATTTGCAACTTGAGTAAAAATGTCTAATCCAGAACTAACAGTTTTAGCTACTGGTTGAGATTGAGATGGTTATTGAATCTGAGTTTGACATTTTGTTCATGCTTGTAAAAGAGATTTGGATATAACATATATTGTTATGGATAACGAAAACTACGCTCTAACAACAGGACAAGCAAGTCCAACAACACCAATATGAGCAAAAACTAAAACAACTCCTGCTTGAAATACTTCTAATCCTTTTGATCCAATAGCGATTGCACAAAATGCTTGATGTAGATTTGCAAAAACTACTGATTCTATAAAATTTGTAGAAATGAAAGATGTAATAAAAGAAGCAATTCAACACAAAGGATTTTCGCTTGTGAATATTCACCAAGCCTGCCCTAGTTTTAAAAGATGGTAAAAAATACTCTAAAAATTTAGAGTATTTTTTTGTATTTAAAATAAAAGTATGTTATTATTAATTTAATAAAAATTTACAAAAAAAGGAATGAAAAATTTTATAAAAAATTATTACAAATTATTTGATGAAACACTGAGTAATTGATCAGTTATTGTTTTGATTATTGCATTTTTGGTAGCATGAGTTTGAAATTCTTTATATGAAAGTGATGAAGTAAATAATTATGTAAAAACTAATACTTTAGAATCTAGTATTAAAATAATTGAATTTGATTGAAAAAAATACAAAATTATCAACTAAAAAAGCCCCAAAACTAATGGTTAAAACCATAAAGTTGGGACTTTTTTTATAAAAATTTTAATTCAAAATCATAATTATCAAGCTCTATATATTTTAATTTTTCAGAAAAATCTGCATAAATTTTTTGATGTAATAAATTAGCTTCATGATTAATTATAGGTTTATTAGTTTTTATTAATATTGTTTTTCATCTAATTTGAACAGAAACCATATAATTAGAAACATCAATATTTTTTTCCCTTTTAAAAACATTTATAAATGAATTCCAAATAGCAGTTTTTATAAATAATTCTCTTTTATCTAAATTTAAATTTAATTTCATTTAATTATTTTTTTTAAAACATTAAAACAAATTCTCACTTTATTTTTCATGGATTTTCTTCATAATACTCTAATACTTCACTAATTGTTCATCTTTTGAATTCTTCAAATTTTTTTGTTAATTCACGAGCAATTACTATTTTGTGTTCATTTCAAAAATATTCTCAAAGTTCTTTTATAGTCTTAATAATTCTGTGAACTGATTCATAAACAACTACTGTTTCATTAGAATATTTACTATTTCTTCTTTCAACTATTGATTTAAAAATAGTTTGTCTTCACTTTTTTATTGGCAAAAATCAAAGATACAAAAAAGAATGAGTTTGCATTCAGCTTCACATAAGAGCCGTTGTAAAAGCTGTTACTCAAGGTATTGGAACAACCTCTATTCAGTTAATTATTGCTTCATTTATCAAAACATATCATGGATCACTTATTCAAGGAGTTCAGGCATCGCTTATCAAAGCAATATCTGAACCTGACTTTAATTGTTCTATAATTTTATCTGTTTTTGATTTTCAAGAATGAGAATGAAAACTAATAAGTGGTTTTTTGATATTATAATGGTTTAGTAAAGTTCCGCTAGTTCTAGTATCTTCACAAGCTATAGAATCAACTTTTTCTAAAGTTTTTATTGCTCTAAAAGTTATGTCTTCTAAGTTTCAAATAGGAGTTGCTACTATGTATAACAAAATTATTATTATTAAAAAATATTATTTATAATATTATATATAAAAAAATAAAAAGCAATAATTTAAAAAACCAAAGTAAAAAATACTTTGGTTTATGATTTTTTATACAAAAAAACATTGAAAATAATATTTGTGAGCTCTCTTAAAATCACATTATTATTTTCAATGCTTTTATATTATACTCATAGCACATTAAAATTATATTAAAATTTTCAACTTTTTTTAACTTTTTTTATGAAATTTTATGTTTTTAAAGCTTTTATTCTTTTATAAAGTAAGATTGATAATATAATTAATAAAAACATTCATACTCATATAAATCAAATATAAAAAATATCTTTTTCTATTTTTATTTCAATTCATGATGGTTTACAAAAGCTAATTTCTTGTTCTAAAATTTCACCTGATTTTAATATAAAATTTCAGTCCTCATATTTATCTGATATTAAACTAAAATCTTCACTTATTACTAAATAATTTACTTTTTCTCAAATTTGAGGAAGATTACTTTTATTAAAATAGGGTAAATTTCAACCTCAAACAATACTAACTCATCATTCTATTGGATTGTATGGATAATATTCAGATTTAAGTTTATAATTATTTTCTCATGATATTTTTATTGTTAAATCTTTGTAACCTACTCATTTATAAATATATCATTCTTTTAAACTTTTTACAGTTCATGAAATCACACAAGTATCTACTTCATAAAAATTTAATTCTGAATTATTAACTTTTAATATTAAATTAGTCATATTTTATAAGTTAAAAATTTTGATTTTGATTTTTTAAAATTTACATTGAAAATAATATTTGTGAGCTCTCCTAAAATCACATTATTATTTTCAATGCTTTTATATTATACTCATAGCACATTAAAATTATATTAAAATTTTGGACTTTTTTTGACTTTTTTTATGAAAAATAGATTTTTTTGTAATTTTCAAAGTAAAAATACCAAAATTTTTAAAAATTTTGGTATTTGATTTTGCAATTTTTTTATATTAATTTATTTTGAAACAAATCAAGAATCAAAATTTTGTAAATTTTGTTTATTTGATTCACTCAAAGATTCAAAACTATTTGGAGTATCAAAATCACTTTCATTAAAATATGCTTGTCTAAATTTTTCTATTTCATTACTATTTTTTATTACTTCATTTATATTTTTATCATTTTTAGATAACAGAGTTACTCAATTTTGATGAGCAGAAATTTTATTAGAATCACCCATAGTGACCAATAAATAAACACTTCATACTTCTAAAAATCTTGTATCATTTCAAACATATAAAACATTATTTTCATCGTATCAACCTTGAAAAACAGTGTCAATTTTTCATTTAAGGTTTCATTTTATATTGTATAAAACTTCAACTTCAAAATCAGTATTTAAGTCAGAATTTGTTCAATTATTTTTCAAAACTTTTGCAACAAAAAAATTATGAGAAAATCATAAAACATTTTTTAAATCAGAAAAATCAAGAATAAAATCATGACTTACATATGAAACTTGTCATTTTTCTTGTATTTCTGCATCAATTGTATCTTGAATTTGAGTTAACAAAAATTTTACTTTTCCTCAAGAATTGTAATTAATTAGCAAAGAATCAAGTCTTTCATTAACTTTTTCTAATTTATATTTGTCTACGTCTTGCAATTTTTGTGCAAAATTATCCATTAATTTTTCTTCACTATTTGTAAGGTTGTAAGCATTTGAATTTGAAAAAATCAAAAAACTTAAAATCAATATACTTATAATTTTTTTCATAATAATTTTTTATTAAATAATAAATTAAATATTTTTAATTCTTTTAAATTCTTTTATAAAGTAAAATTGAAAAAATAATTAATAAAAATATTCCTACTCAAATAAATCAGATATAAATAGAATCTTTTTCTATTTTTATTTTTTCTACTTCACAAGAATTAATTTCTTGCTCTAATATTTCACCTGAAATCAATCTAAAAAATCAATCTTCATATTCATCTGCTATTAAACTAAAATCTTCACTTTCTAATAAATAATTCACTTCGTCTCATACTTTAGGGAAATTGTTATTTTTATATAGAACAGAATATGAATCAATAGAACAAAGATTATTCTCAATTTTTATAGAATTAACTTTATACTTTCAATCTACATCAATAATAATTTTAGATAAACAATCAAAATCATTGTTTTTCTCTACTTCTATTTTTTTTATTTCTCAAGTAATAAAGCATTTATCTAATTCATAAACCATTGAATAAATCATATCGGGACCTAAAGCTGACAAAAATAATATTGGATTAATCATATTTTTTAGTTAGAAATTTTGGCTTTTATTTTTTAAAAATACATTGAAAATAATATTTGTGAGCTCTCCTAAAATCACATTATTATTTTCAATGTAATATCATTATACTTATGGCACATTAAAATTATATTAAAATTTTCGACTTTTTTGGACTTTTTTTCAAAAAACAAAAAAAGAGACCGGTCTTAAAGTATTTGACAATCAAAATAATAAACTTTAAAATAATTCATTCTAGCCAAGAATTCGAGACCGGTCTCAATATTTATTAAAAATCTGGAGCTCAAATTTTTAATAATTTGTATAAAAAACAATTTTTTTCTTCAAAATTTCAGATCATAATTTTTCTTGTTTTTTTAACATCAGAAAAATCTATTTTTCATTTATGTCTTTTGTCAGACAAAACTCATGATTCCATTAATTCCAAAAATAAAGACAAAAAATCATCATCTAATAAAATATTTTTTATATCAATATTTGAATCCAAAAAAACACTAAAAATTTTTCAGATTTGTCATAATTTATCATTATTTTTAATAGATTTTAATAATGAAAATAATCTTCCTAGAGAAAAAATATATCATTTTGTCAAGATAGAATTTAGACTTTTTTCAAGAGGATTATTTTCTAGCTTGATAATTATTTTTTTATCATTAAAATATTTCCTAAATGGCTTTGTGATTTGTTCTTCAATTATCAAATCGACTGATTTATGGTAAGAACTAACTATTCAAAGTCAATCAACTTGTTTATTTATATTTATGTTGTAAAATAATATTTCTGCTGAAATAATATTTTCTATAACTTCTTGTGGAGTGCTCAAAATCATTAATTCGCCAAAAAAATTATAAATAGAATTTTCTACAATTTCATTTATATTCTCTGAAAAAAAAGTTTGTTTTTGTTTGGCAGAAAAAGTTGAAAGTTTTTCTTTTGATATTTTATCAATATAATTACTGACTTCCCTTTGCATCCAAAATTCTGCAACTAGAAGTTTTTTCTTTAAAAGTTCGTTTTCTTTTTGTAAATAAGATTTATCCAAAATGAAAAAATTAAAATAATAAGTTAAAATAATTATAACATTTTTAAATTTTAAACACAAAAAAAGAGATAAAGAACAGTATAAAGTGAAAGGAGGAAACTTTACACCGTTGCGATATCTCTATGTAATAATAAACTAAAAAAAGTTATTTTGCAAATCTTTTTTAAAAAAATAATTTAAACAAAACAAAAATGCTAACAATAAATCTAAACCAAGATAGTTCAAAAATTAATAAATATTTATCAAATACTTTACTAAAAAAAATAGAAGAAAGCTTAGAAAATAATAATAAAATTATTTTGTATCTAAATAAAAGATGAGAATTTTCTTCACTTATTTGTTCAAAATGTAATAATTTGCATAAGTGTAAAAATTGTGATGTTTCAATGAGTATTCACTGAGAAAATATGGTTTGTCACTCATGTGGATTTGCAAAAAAATTACTGAATAATTGCGAAAATTGTAACTCAAAAGAAATACAAAAAGTCGGAGTTTGAACAAAACAAATCGAAGAAAGTATAAAAATTTTTTTTTCAAATAAAAAAATTTTTAGACTAGATACTGATGTTGTAAAAAACAAAAAAACAAAAGAAGAAGCTCTAGAAAATATAAATAATTCTGATATAATTATCTGAACAAAGATGATAACAACTGGTTTTGATTTTGAAAATGTATGATTAATCTGAGTTATTTTATTAGAACAAGAATTACAAATAGCAAAATATAACACTGAAGAAAAAGTTTTTTCAAATATAAAACAATTAATCGGTAGATGATGAAGACTAGGACAAAAAACAGATTTTGTAATCCAAACCTTTATTCCAGAAAACGAAATTATAAAATCAATTGTAGAAGATAATTACAAAGATTTTTTTATAAAAACACTAAAAGAAAGAAAAAGTTTTATGTATCCACCATTTTGCGAGTTAGCAACAATAGAATACAGGAACAAAGATAAAGAAAAAGCAAAAAAATTTACAAACAAAATTTATGAAAAATTATTAAAAGAAAAAACTGATAATATTGAAATAATTCTTTGAAATAATTCATTTAAAAGATATAATAATTATTATTACAAAATAATTGTAAAATGAAAAAATATCAGAGTTTTTCTGGAAAAAATAAAAAAAGAAATCTATTCTACAAGCGAATTAGTAGTAATATTTGATTAGGAGTTATTTTTTAACAAAAAAATAACTTTTATCTTGTTTTTATAGCTATTTTTTCTATAATTTAATTAAATATTCTTAATAAACAAAAATTGTATGAAATTTAATATATCGACTGAACAATTAAAAAAATGATTAGAGATTGTAAACCATGCGACAGCTTCAATTACTACAACTCCAATTTTGGAAAATATTTTGATAAAAGTTAACTACCAAAATATAGTTTTGACTTCAAATAATTTGGAAATGGCTATTGAATACGTGATTTATGATGATATAACTATCGAAAAAGAATGAGCTTTTTGTGTTCCTAGCAAATTGTTTACTAATTATATGAATTTGGTAAATGATGATAACGTAAAAATAGAGCTAATGAATGATGAAAGTATAAAAATTTCAACAGGAAGCTGAAAACTAAAAATAAAATGAGTTGAAGCTAATGAATTCCCTTTAATTCCTACAATTAGAGAAGAAATAAGTTTGGATGTTAATTGAAAAATAATAAAAAAATCAATTGATAAAACACTTTTTTCATCAGCAGAATGAAATATCAGACCTACTTTAGCTGGACTTTATGTAAATATTAGAAATAATGAAGTAATATTTGCGTCAACTGATAGTTTTAGATTATCTGAATATAAAACAATTTTGAAAGATTGAATAAATAATGATTTTTCACAAATTATTCCAAGCAAGACTTGTAATCAAATAAAATCAATTATTGAAGATAATGAAAACGTAAAAGTAGTTTCTTGAGATAATCAAATAGCTTTTATAACTGGAAATATAAAAATATTTTCTAGATTACTTAACGGAAAATTCCCAGATTATGGTTCTTTTTTCCCTACTTCATACACTACAAAAGCAGAAGTTAACAGAGTTGATTTGATGTGAGCTTTGAGAAAAATTAATCTTGTAAGTAAAGAAAATAATTATTCTATAAAAATGAGCTTGAGTTCAGAAAGATGAATAGAACTAGAAACTTCAGAAACACAAATTTGAGAATGAGATGTTACTCTTGTTTGAGTTGTAGAATGAGAAAATAGTGTTGTTTGAATAAATTCTACATATTTTTTGGAAGTTTTATCTGTAATGGAAACTACTCACGTGAGTATTAGTTTTGAAAGTCCCCTATCACCGATTATGATTAGTCCTGTAGTTGATCCTGAAAAACAAATTGACTATAGTTTTAAACATATCATAATGCCTTTAAAAATATAATAAAAAAATATGGATAAGATAAAAGATATAATAATAGAAGTCGAAAGTTTAAAATCAGAACAAAATTTTTCAAAAGCAATTTCACTAATAGAAAACTGATTAATTAGCTATAATTCTGATTATAGACTTTATGAAGAATTGGCAGATATTTATTTATATAGATGAGAATTAGACAAATCAATTAAAGCGGTAAATTTTGCTTTAGAATTAAATCCAAACTCAGCAACTTGAAGCTACTTAAAATGATTTATTTTATTATCAAAAGATAAGGTAAAAGAATCAATACAATATTTAGAAAAATCAAATAGTTTAATTTGAAATAACTCTGAAGTTTTGAGAAATTTGGGTTGGGCATATACAATGGTTGGTCAAACTGAAAAATGAATTGCAATATTAAAAAGAGCTTTAATTATAGCTCCAAATGATGAACTGATAACTGAAGATTTAGCAATGGCTTTAATAGGCATTTGAGAAATTTCTGAATGAAATTGATTACTAAAACAAATCTGAAAAAAAAATATTTCATAAAGTAAAAACGTAGTGAATTTTAAAAGAGAACAAATAAAAGCTCAATATATTTGAGTAATTGATGTATGAACATACAAAACAAGAGTTGGTATTTGTAAAATACTTAACAGAGATGTTGAGCTTATTTGATATTGAGAAAAAAGACAAGATACAAATGATATTTTTTTACAAGAAATAAACAATTTATCAAATGTTTGTGAAAATATAAAGCAAGCTATCGAAAAAGCAGAAATTGACGCTAAAAGAAAAATTGATGAATACATAATAAATATTCCTACTTCTAATTTATTTTTGGAGTCTAGTAAAATAAATTATGTAAGAGAAAATCAAAAAGATGAAATTAACGATAAAGAATTATATGATATTTTGGTAAATATAGAAGAACAAGCTTTAAAATACCATTATAAAAAAATAAAATATAATACTGGATTTGATAAAAATGATTTAAAACTGATAATTGCAAATATTTCAAATGTAAAAGCTGATTCTCAAGTTGTAAAAAAACTAGTTTGAACGAATCCTAGCGAAATAAATATTTCTATGTTAAATGTTTTTTTGACTGAAAATAAATATGATTTAAAAAATTATATTTCTAAATACATCAAAAAAGACATCAAAAAATTTGTTCCTAGTGAATTTGCAATTCTTTGATTATTTAACGATAAAAAAGACGTAGTTATCGTAGATATCGGGAATTCTCATACTTCAATAATAGTAAAAAAAGATTATTATATTGTATGAGCAAAAAAACTGACTTTTTGAATAAATGATTTTATAAAACAAGTAAGACAAAACTACAATCTGACAAAAAGTGAAATAATTAGAAAAATTGATGAAGATGTTTTTGAACTGGAAAAACAAGAATTTTTAGAAATATTTAAAGATGTTTTAGCTATAACTCTAGAAGAAATTCTTAGAAAAGAGATTTGTCCTGAAAACTTTTTTATGGTTTGATGAGGAGCAAATAAATTTATAAAAAATTATTTACAAAATACTGACTTTAATAGTTATGAATTAAAATTAGCAAAAAAAATAAAATATATTTCTCCAAAAATAGATTTTATAGACGATAAAATAACAGAAAACCCAGAATGGGTTGATTGAGTAAAATCAAATATAAATATTTACGCGCTTATAAAAGCTACTCTTGATTTTATCAAAAAAGATAAAAATAAGATGGAAAAAACTTTAAAAGAAATAATTGAAAAAATAAACTAGAATTTTTAAAAAATTCTAGTTTATTTTTTCTTGAGAAGTAACTTTTTCTATAAAAAAATCTTCTAATCTACCATTTATATCAGAAACTTTCATATTTTCTACGATTATTTCTCAGTAGTTAATAATACTTATTTTATCACAAATTTCTTCAACATCTGCTAAAATATGAGTATTAAAAAATATTGTTGTTCATTCATTTCTAAGCGAAACAATCAAATCTTTTACCATTTTTCTTCAGATTGGATCAAGTCAACTCATTGGTTCATCTAGAAATAATAATTTTGGATTATTGATAATTGATTGAGCTAATCCAACTCTTTGAAGCATTCATTTTGAATAATCTTTTAAATATTTATTACCTGATAATTCAAGTCATACCCTTTTTAATAAAGCTTCTACTTTTTCATTTAATTCTTTTCATTTTAATCAGAAAAATTTTCAGTTAAATTGCAAAAATTCTTTTCAAGTTAAATGTTTGTACAAATAAGTATTTTCTGGCATAAAACCAATACTTTTTTTTGAGTCAAGAGTTAATCATTTTTTTCAAAAAACTAATATTTCTCCAGATTCTGGCTCTATTAATCAAAGTATACTTTTCATAGTTGTAGTTTTTCAAGCACCGTTAGGACCTAAAAAACCATATATTTCTCACTCTTCTACACTAAAGCTTACATTCTTTAAAACTTCTTTTTTAGATAATTTTTTTTCTATGTTTTTTACCTCCAATATTTTCATCAATAAAATTATTATAAAAATAAATTCTTTTAATTATTTTACAAAAATATATAATTAAGTAAAGCAAATATTTGATTTTTTGACTAAGCTAAATATAATAGAACTCAGACATTTATTTAAATTATTAACAAAATAAAAAATTATGTTAGAAAAAGCCCAAGATTGAATTAAAAAAGCAATAAGACATTTAGACGTAGAATATTCAAAATTACAATTAGGTAGAGCAAATCCAGCAATGGTTGAATCTATTTTGATAGAACAATATGGATCAATGCAACCAATTCAAAATGTTGCTTCTGTTTCAAATATGGATTCTCAAACTCTAAGCATAAAACCTTGGGATAAATCTGCAATTCACGCTATCGCAAAAGCAATTACAGAATCTGGAATGGGATTAAATCCACAAACTATGGCTGATTCAGTAATGATAAAAGTACCACCTCTAACTGAAGAAAGAAGAAAAGAATTAGCAAAAGTAGCAAAAAATTTGGCAGAAGATGCAAAAATAACTATTAGAAATGCTAGACAAGATTCCCTAAAAGCTATAAAAAAAGCTGAAGATGATAAAGAAATTAGTGAAGATATTAGAAAACAAAATGAAGCAGAATTACAAAAATTAATAGAGGAAGCAAATAAGAATGTTGAAGAACATTTTAAACACAAAGAAGCAGATATTATGAAAATAAAATAAAAACTTGATTTGTAATATATTTTTTATATAATACGTGCCGTAACTCTTTTTAAGAGAAATATTTTTATATTATTAATTTAACCTCAAAATGGCTAAAGGTAAAAGAACTTATGTTGGATTTTATTCAACTGAAACTGGGAACCTTGTTCACGTTACAAACATTCAAAAAAAGAATTTTGAAGCTGGGAAAAAAGGACCTGAATTAAAAAAATACAACCCAGTAACTAAAAAACACGAAGTTTTAAAAATGAAAGAAATAAAAAAAGGATAATTGCCAAAACAATTATCCTTTTTTTTGTGACAAAAAAATATAAGATAAAATCTTATCTTTTTTTAACTTTTAAAGCTATGCTTTTCTATATAATCATCTACTTCTGCTTGTAATTCATTAGAAATAATTTCATTACTAGAAATAATATTTACGTCTTCATCATCATCAAAAGCTTCCATCATT
>JBEPWB010000016.1:1381-21088 GCA_041642635.1 bacterium | reverse complement strand
ACCATTTTTCGAAATGTGAAAAGTTGCTCAATGAGTATAGAAAAAATTGATTTTTTATCACTTTTTTTGAAAAAAAAGCAAAAACCCAAAGTTTTTTTACTTTGGGTTTTTGTTTAGCCATCGGCAAGCTATAGCTTTTTTATTATTTTTATACATAAAATATTATTATATATAAAAACATATAACTAGTCTATACTTTTTTTTATAAAAAAATTTGATTTAATAACAAAAAAAGTGTAGAATATAGAAGTCTTAAAAAAAGAGACAATAAACTTAAAAATTTATTTTTGTATTTTATCTCTTAACTTATATAAAAATATGAGAAATACAAGAAGTGCATTTACATTAGTTGAGTTAATAGTAGTTATTACTATATTAGCTATTCTTGGTACTATTGCTTTTATTTCTTTACAAGGTTATAGTCAAGAAGCAAGAAACTCTAAAGTTACTTCTGATATCAGAAACTTAGTTACTGCTATCGAAACTGACGCTGCTAGAAACGGTACTCAACCTGATACTTTAGTTATTAATGACCCTTTAACTGCTAATGAAGTTTCAGGTGATTTTGCTTCTGGTACTCTTTTAGACAATAGTACTAACTATAGTGTTGGTAACTTAGACCTAGCTACTTTAGGACAAGGAAGTGAAGACTTTACTGATCCTAATGGTGATGGTGCTGAATACTTGTATGCAGCAGCTACTACTAATGGTTTTTCAGCTTACCAATTAGCTGGTGAAATCGTTGATGAAGGAACAGTTATGGCTAGAGTTCAAGGTAACTACTATAAAGTTAATACTAATGATGTTGATGGTTTAATAGCTCCAGCTACTGGTACAGTTACTGGAAGTGGTATGACTAATAATGCTACAATTACTGGAACTAACCCTAGTCTTTACTAATAAATATAATAAAAAATCAAAACTTAAAAGTTTTGGTTTTTTTATTTGTTTAAAATAATAAAAAGATAGATTTTTTAAAATCTATCTTTTTATTATAACGAATCTTTTATAAGTTTTGGATTATTAGAATATTTTAATCATTCTTCCTCTGATATTATTCATTTATGAATATAACTAATAATATCAGTTTCTAACAATTGCATTCATTCCCTACTTCACATTTGTATTACAGAAGGTATTTGGTGTAAATCATTTTCTCTAATCAAATTAGAAATAGCAGAATTTTTTACAAGTATTTCCTTTGCAAGAACCAATCAGGTTCAATCAATACTTTTTAATAATCTTTGAGAAAAAACAGCAATTAAAGAATCTGCTAATTGTAATCTTACTTGTTTTTTATCTTCTCAAGAAAAACTATCTAATACTCTTGTTATTGTTTGGTATGCACTTCTAGTATGCAAAGTGGAAAAAACTATATGTCATGTTTCAGCTAATCTAAGAGCCATTTCCATTTCTTCATGATTCCTCATTTCTCAAAACATTATAACATCTGGATTTTGTCTCATTGCTCAAGTTAAAGCGTTTTTGTAATTTAAAACATCTCTTCATATTTCTTTATGTTCCATAATTGATTTCTTATGCGGATGAACATATTCAATAGGATCCTCAATAGTAATAATGTGTTTATTATAATTTCTATTAATATAATCAACCATTGCTGCAAGAGTAGTAGTTTTACCTGATCATGTTGGTCAAGTAACCAAAATAAGTCCTTGTCATCTTTTTGTTACCTCTTTATAAATATCAGTAAGTCATAAATCATCAATATGTGGAATATTTGAAGTCAAAAGTCTCAAAACAATCATATAATTAGATAATTGAAAAGAAATATTTGCTCTAAACCTTCTATCAGCATAAGTAAATGAAAAATCCAAATTTCTAGATTTTACAAGTTGATCATGCTGTTCTTCTGTTATAAGAGATTGAGAAAACTCCATTGTATCTTTCCATGTAAATTCCTCGATTCAATCATCAATTTTTACTATATCTCATCATATTTTTACAGATGGAAAAGTTCAAGCAGTAATATACATATCACTTCCCTCATTATCAATCATTATTTGAAGTAATTGGTCTTTTATAATGTGATCAGATTTTATAACTTTTAACATTTTTCTATAATTTATTATATATAATTTATACTTAAATATTATACTACACTTTATTTTAAATAACAAAAAAAAGAAAAATTATTGATAATAATTTTTCTTTTTTTAAAATACTAAGATTTTGTGAACTTATTTCTCATAAAATAAGCACTAGAAGTTAAAAATGTCAAAAGCATAATAAACCAAGTTGCTGCTCCAGTATCTGGAGTTTCTGCCGCGTTTAATGCAATTTCTTCAAATTCTGATAAGTCTTCTTTAGGTTCTTCTACTTGTTCTTCTTCAACTGGCACTTCTTCTATATTATCTTCTCCATTAGAAGTAATCAAATTACTACTAGTTGAAAATTCATATAAATAATCATCAAACATAACTAATCTTCCATCAATATCATATAAATCTGAAATCATAACCATATAGTTCGTAGATTTTTCTAAAGTATCCGCTAAGTTTACTTCAATAATATTATCTCATGATCAAAAGTAACTTTCTGAAGCTAATTCAGATAAAAGCTTATATTCAAGTACTTGAGAAGAAACTTCATAATTATAATATATTTCAATAGTTCTAGGATCTAGAATATTTATTTTTTCTATACTTTTAGAAAAATCATCATAATACATATTATCAATTTCTCATGTTAAATTTACTCAAGTAGTAAAATCCATATCTCAATCAGCTCAATAAGCTCATAATAAATTATAAGATTCTCAAGCTTTTAAATCATTAGATAAATTAGCCAAAACCTTTTTAGGATTTTCATAATCAACTTGTGCATAAGTTATTTCAATATCCTTTATTATTCTGATATCTCAATCTATTTCATTTGCTGGAAAAATTTTATCTTGTGTGATAAAAAGATTTACCTTTGTATCATCTATTGGCTCAACATTCTCAATATTTGCTGAAAAAGCACTAGGTATTAAAGCAAAAAAACTAATTAATGTTATTATTTTTTTCATAATTTTTTATTATAAAATATTTAATTCTAACTACATTTAATCATAATTACTTTTTTATGTCAAATATTATTTAGTATTTAAATAAGATTCCAATATCAAAGCAGCTGAAATAGCATCTTTTTTTCAAATATTGTCTTTTTTTCAAAAACTTTGCAAAATATTATCAGCTTCAAAAGAAGTAAATCTCTCATCTATCGAATCTATTTTTAACTCTGGAAAAATTGTTTTTAATTTTTCTATAAATTTTTTTGTTTTATCTAGTTGTTTTGTGTCTATATTGTACAAATCGTATGGAAGTCATACAACAATTGTTTTAACTGAGTACTCCTTTATATATTTTTTTAAAGAATCGACTAATTTTACTCTTAGAACGATTTCTTTTGGAATTACGACTCATTCTACATAAACTGCGACTCAACATCTCTTATCTCATAAATCTACGCCTAAATACATTATTTTTCTTCTTTAATAATAATATTCATTTTTGCCATTGAATCTTTTCATAGTTTTATAAATATTTGAAAGTTTCATATTTTTTTTAAATGACCATCTGGCATATCAATATGTTTTTTTGTTAATTCTATTTTGAATTTGTTTTTGATTTTTTCGATAATATCTTTTTCTCAAATTCCTCAATAAACTTTTCAATTTTCATGAGTTTTTAAAGTGAACTCCAAATCTTGTCAGTTTAATTTTTCCGAAATTGTATGTCTATTTTCTATCAACTCCATTTTGTGTTTTTGTTCTCTTTTTAGTTTTTCTAGGTGTTTTTTCTCAGCTTGAGGAGTCATTTCCATAGCTAATCATTTAGGAAAAAGCATATTAATTGCATATCCCGGTTTTACTTCTTTTATTTCTCACTCTTTTCACACATTAACTACATGCTTTAAAAATAGTACTTTCATATTTTTTAATATATTAATTTATAACTGTTTTTAGTATAAAAATAATGCTTATTTTTACAAATAAAAAAAGGTTTTTTTAAAAACCTTTTTTTATTTATTATAATTCTATATCTTCAATAGAAATTTTGAATCCAGTTAATTTTGAAGCTAAATTTACATTCAATCAATTTTTTCAAACAGCTTTCGCCCTTTCAGTTGGTTGAATAAAAACAATAGCAGTATCTGGGTTTTCTTCATCAATATCAACTCTCAAAACTTCAGCTGGAGAAAGTGATTTTTTTATAATTTCTGCATAATCTCAATTATTAGCAATAATATCAATTTTTTCTCAACCTAATTCTTCCATAACATTTTTTACTCTGATTCATTTTTGACCTATCAAAGTTCAAACTGGATCAATTTCTTCATAATTAGAAGAAACTAAAAGTTTTGTTTTGATTCAAGCTTGTCTTACAACTCTATCAATATTTATAATTCCCTCTCCTATTTCTGGAACATTTTCATTAAATATGGCAGAAACTAACTCTGGTCTTTTTCTTGACAAAATAACCTTTGGAGCTCAAGTTTCAGATTTTGAAACTTCTGCTATATAAAGATAAAATCTAGCTCCAGCAACATAATTATCTCTAGTAACTTGTTCTGATTTTGGTAGAATTATTTGGTTTCATTGATAATCAAAAATAACTTTTGATCATTCGACTAGTTCAATTTTTACATTTATAACTTGACCTTCTTTTCATTCAAAAAGTTCATAAATTTTTTCTTTTTCACTATCACCAATTTTTTGAATAATAACTTGTCTGGCAGCTTGTGAAGCAATTCTTCAAAAACTTTCAGCAGAGTCACTATTTTGGATTTCTTCAGTTACATCTAACTCTATAACATCTCATTCTTCAAATCATTCAGCGTCATCTCATAATTCTTCAAAACTTATTTCAAGGGCTGGATTTGTAACTTCTTTTACTAGAGTTTTTTCAACAGAAATTTCTATTGATTCATTTTCTAAATCTATTTTTACGTTTACTTCTTCATCTTTATTTCAGTAATCTTTTTTATAAGCAGTTTTTATTGCTGACTCAATAATATCAATTAATTTTTCTTTTGGAATATTTTTTTCTTTTGAAATAAAGGTTACAGCTTGGTTTATTTGTTTTATATCTAACATATTGTATTTAAAATAATATAATATTTTAAAAGAAAACGAGAACTTGCATTCGCAAATCCCCGCTTAACTTCTCTTTTGTACATTATGTATTTTATAAATTTTTTCTTGTTTTGCAAGTTTAAATTATTACATTTTTTTTCTTAAAAAACTTGGAACATCCAAATCATCATCTGGTTTTTGAGTTGGAGCTTGAGTATTTTGTGGAGTAATTCTAGAATCACTAACTGGTTTTCTTCCAAATGGATTAGTTTTTAGTGGTCTAATAGATTCACCTGCATATTGATTATTTGATTCTTCATCAAAACCCGTGGCAACAACAGTAATTTTTAGTTCGCCGTTATATTCTTCATTTATAGATGCACCAAAAATAATGTTTGCATCAGTATCAACTGTTTCAGTAATTATTTTTGCAGCTTCATCAACTTCAAACATAGATAAATCAGTTCAACCTGTAATATTAAATAACAATCATTTAGCTCAAGCTATTGAAAGTTCTAATAATGGTGAATCAATTGCAGCTCTTGCTGCTTCTGTTGCTCTGTTTTCACCGCTACCATAACCTATTCACATTAATGCAGAACCTGCATTTTGCATAACAGAAGTAACATCGGCAAAATCGACATTAATTAAACCTGGTTGAGTAATTAAGTCTGAAACTCATTGAACTCATTGGTTTAAGATTTCATCAACTATAGAAAAAGCATCTAAAAGTGGAGTTTTTTTATCAATAATAGATAAAATTTTATCATTTGGAATAGTAATAAGAGTATCTACTTTTTCTTTTAGATTAGTAAAAGCATCTAAAGATTTACTCATTCTGTTTTGCCCTTCAAAACTAAAAGGTTTTGTAACTATTCAAACAGTTAAAGCTCATAATTCTTTTGCAACTTCAGCAACTATTGGAGCAGCTCATGAACCAGTTCAACCTCAAAGTCCACAAGTTATAAAAATCATATCTGCTCATTCTAGAGTAGTTTTTATTTCTTCTCTTGATTCTTCAGCTGATTTTTTACCAACTTCAGGATTAGCTCATGCTCATAATCAATTAGTAACAATTTTACCAATATTTAATTTTGTTGGAGCTAAAGAGTTATATAAAGCTTGTGTATCAGTATTAATTGCAACAAATTCTACTCATTCTAAACCTGATTCAATCATTCTGTTAACAGCGTTTTGACCTGCTCAACCTACTCATACAACTTTTATTCTAGCAACTGGTGAAATAGATTTATTTAATTGTACTTCTTGTGGTCATGAAGAATTTTGTTGATTATTTCATAATAAACTTTTTAGTTTGTCTTCTCTTCTTGTAGTCATAATGTTTTTTTATTTTTTAGATATAAATTAAGGTAATAATTTTTTAAATAATTTTTTTAGAGACTCTATAAATCAACCTATATTAATAGAGAATAATGGTCCTGAATTTCAATACATATTTGAGAATATCATTGTTCAAATTACTGCTGAAAAAACAGGGTCTGAAATTGAGGCGTCAACCAAGTCATCTTGCGAAACTGGTAATCAAATGAAAACTGGTAATCTTAATCATTTTTTTCAAGATTCTACAAATCATTTCATTTTTGAACCTCCTCATACACAAACAGCTCATTCTGGAAGCATTCAATCTTTTCAGATTTTTTTCAATTCTTCTCTTATGAAGTAAAAAATTTCTTCATATCTAGCTGTTACTATTTTTGATAAATATTCTCTAGAAACTTCTCATTCTTCTCACATATTTAATTCTGACAAGTCAAATTCGCTATCTCTAAATCATTCCATATTTTCTAAATCCAACTCAGCATATTCTAGTTTTATTTTTTCTGCCACTCATGTTGAAGTTCTAAGTCAAAGAGCTATATCGTTTGTAACATTATCTCATCAAATTGGTATTATTGTTGAAAAATGTAAAACTCAATTTTCAAAAACTGTTACTCAAGTTGTAGAAGCTCAAATATCAACACAAACTACTCATAGTTCTTTTTGTCTTTTTGTTAAAACACCTTCTGGACTTGATAGTAAATTAGGATAAATATCATATATTTCTATTCAAATATCTCAGATTGCTTTTTTTATATTTGATAAAACATTCAAATTCATAGAAAATATATTTGCAACAACTTCTAATTTTCTTGCAGTCATTCAAACTGGATTTTTTATTCAGTCTTCTAGATCTACAACAAAATTTTCAGGAACGACCTTTAATATTTCCTTGTTTGGCATATCAACTCAACTTTTTGCTTTATCAAGTGATCTTTCGATATCTTCTTCTGAAACTTCAGATCATGAAACAGAAATAATTCATTTACTTCTTATAACTTCAAAACTTGATGAATTAAAAGAAATATAAGCTCAAGAAACTTGTTCTCCGGCCATCTTTTCTGCTTCTTCTAAAGATTTATCAAGATTTTTTTTGAATTCTTCCATGTCTAAAATATTTCATTTTCTCATAGCAGTCGAATTTGAAATTCAAACCCCTAAAATATTAAAGTCATCATTTCTTTCTTTATCAAAATATCATATAACAGTTCTTATTTTAGAACTTCATATATCAATTGTAGTAATTGTATTAGATGATCACATTGTTAGAGAATAATTAAAAAATATATTGTTCAAATTTTTTGTACGGTTTTTTTGGCTTTAAACCAATAAAATTGTTGTTATTACCTTTTCTAAGGTCTTGCTAATTATAATTAGCTATATTAGATTATCAAAACTAGTTTTGAATTTATGTTAAAAAGCCCGATTACAAGGCTATTTTTAGAAGAGTTCAAAAATTTGGCTTTTTTTTGATTTTTTTTGAAAAATATAATATTATTAAATCAAATACATTGTTCCAATAGAAAAAATATTAAAATAAAAAACAAAAAATGAAGTGATTTTATACATTATTCCAGACCATATTATTTTTGATACTGATAAGTAATTCAGTAGCGTTTTTTATTTTCCCAAAAGTTGTTAACTGAATAAGTGATATAAACCAGTTATTAATATTTTTAGGAATCTCAACTGTTTATTTTATCATAATAATGTTTATGATAAATAAATATTATCAAAAACCAATAAGAGAACTGGAAATTACCATAAAAAAATTCTTAGTTTGAAATATAAAAGATGAAAAAATAAAATTTCAAAAATCCCCTAATGCTAATTTAAATTACGTTACAAGTTTTTTTGCAAAAACTCTAAATACACTAAAAAATATAAAAGACGAGTTTATTCATGGTAAAGAAATAAAATGAGAAGTAGAACTAGGTAAAGAAATTCAATGAAAAATGCTAAAGAAAAAATTAGCTGAAATACCTAGTTTAGATGTAGTTTGAAAATCAAAACCTGCATGAGAAATTGGATGAGATAGTTATGATATAATTCAACAATGAGAAAATTATTATATTTATGTATGAGACGCTACCGGTCATTGAGTTTGAGCAGGTTTTATAATGATTATGGTAAATGCCTTAGTAAGTGGTTTCTCAAAAGTTTACAAATCATGAGCAGTAATTCTTGCAAAAACTAATGAAATAATAAAACCTAGAGTAAAAGCAAATCTACTTATGAGTATGTTACTTGTTAGATGGAATGAGGAAGAAAAAAGATTATTTATGACATGAGCTGGGCATGAATATCTAATGGTTTATAAACAAAAATTATGAAAGACTTTTAGAGTAAAATCTTGAGGAGTTGCAATTTGAATGATAAAAGATGCTAGTAAATTATTAAAAGATAAAGAAATAAGTTTTGAAGAATGAGATATTGCAATACTTTATTCCGACTGAATAACTGAAGCAATAAACAAACCAAAAAGAGATTGAACTGAACTAATTTTTTGAGAAGATAGATTACAAGAAACAATTAATAAATCACCAAATATAGCTTGAAAAAATTATAAATCTGCTAGAAGTGTTTTTAATGAAATAACAAAAACTCTTTCACATTTCATGTGATATAAACATACGCAATTAGATGATGTTACACTTGTTGTTATACAATATAGACCAAAAGATTTCGATAAATCTCTAGATATAGATGAAGAATTATCAAAAGATTTTATAACTGAATGGAATTGGTAAAAACTAGATTTAAAAAAATCTAGTTTTTTTAAATTAAAAATAAAATTTTAAAAGTGTAAAGGCGTATTTAATAACAATCTTTACATTTTTAATTTATTAACTAAAATGAAAATAATATTATATTATTTACTATTATAATAGTGGGAAATCAAGAAAAATTAATTAATCTAGTAGCTCAAAGAATAAATTGAGATACTTACTGATACAATAAAAAAACAACAGAAAAAAAACAAGTAAAAAAAGTTGATGAATCTAAAGAAATTTTAGAATCTGAAAAAGAATACAAATCTGCTTTAGCATACGTAAAGGATATAATTTCACCTGCATTTATGAAAGTATATCCTAACAAGATACAAATCAACAATACTATTGCTAAAACTTTTTTCGTATATGCTTACCCTAATTTTTTGGAATGAAACTGGCTTTCTCCAATAATAAATTGGGATATTAAATTTGATATGAGTCTTTTTGTTTATCCGATTGAATCAGCTTTTATTCAAAAATATTTGAAAAAAAGACTTACTCAGCTTTATTCTGAAAGAAGTATTAATGCAGAAAAATGATTATTAAATGACCCTGCAATTGAAGCTCAAATACAAGACGTTGAAGAATTAAGACAAAAATTAACTAGATGAATTGAAAAATATTTTCATTTTTGATTATATTTAACTATTTATTGAGAAACAGATGAACAAGTAGATAAAATATGAAGAGACGTTGAAACAATCCTAGCAGGTAGAAATGTTTTACAAAAACAAGCTTTTTTGAGAAGTGAACAAGCTTTTATTTCAACTTGACCATTTGCAAAAGACGAGTTATGAGTTTACAGAAATATGTCAACAGGTTGATTATCTACTACGTTCCCCTTTTCATCAAGTACTCTAAGTCATGATGACTGAATACTTTATTGAATAAATACCCATAATAATTCTTTAATATTATTTGATAGATTCAAAACAGAAAATGCGAATATGACAGTTTTTGCAAAATCTGGTTGAGGTAAATCTTTTGCGGTAAAATTAGAAATTCTTAGAAGTTTGATGTTCTGAACTGATGTAATTGTAATTGATCCTGAAAATGAATACAAAACTCTTATAGAAAAAGTAGGTTGAAGTTATTTGGATGTTTCACTTAATTCAAATCAAAGAATTAATCCTTTTGATTTGCCATTATGACTAAAAGATCAAGATGAAAAACCTTGAGACTTACTTAGATCATGAATTATTAGTCTATTATGATTAATGAATTTGATGCTTTGAAAACTATCAGCTGAAGATGCTTCTGTTATGGAAAAGGCAATAATTACAACCTATAGTTTAAAATGAATTACTCTTGATGATGATGATATTGTTTGAAAAGTAATTCCAACAATGAAAGATCTGCAAGATGTTTTAGAGACTATGGATTGAGCTTGAAGTCTAGTTAAAAGAATGGAAAAATATACAACTTGAATATTTAGTTGAATTTTTTCTCAAGAAACAAATGTTGATTTATGAGAATGATTGCAAGTTTTTTCAGTTAGAGATCTGGATGATATAATGAGACCGATAGCAATGTATGTTATTCTAAATCATATTTGGAATAAAGTTAGATCTAGTAACAAAAAAAGATTTTTAGTAATTGATGAGGCTTGGAATATTATGCAACATGAAGATTCTGCAAAATTTTTATTCTGACTAGTAAAAAGAGCCAGAAAATATAATTTGTGAATAACAACAATTACTCAAGATGTAGAAGATTTTGTTTGAAGTCCTTACGGTAAACCAATAATGACAAATTCTTCTATACAATTATTATTAAAACAATCTAGTGCATCAATTGATGTATTACAAAATATTTATAAACTTACAGAACAAGAAAAATATATTCTATTAAACGCTTCTGTTTGACAATGATTATTTTTTGCATGAACTGAGCATGTTTGAATTCAAATAGTTGCAAGTTATTATGAATCACAAGTAATAGACACAAATCCAAATACAAAAAAATAATTTTTTTGTATTTTTTTGCAAAAAATCTTGATTTATTATATATTTTTTATATAATTTGCGAGCTTCTAAAATAGAATTTTTAAAATATTATTAAGTAAAGATTTGTTTTTCCCGAAAACTAACAATAAAATCACTTAAAATATTTAAAACAGTGAATAAAAAAATATTTAAATATTAATCAATAAAAATATGGCAGCTATAAAAGGATATATAAAATTACAAATCAATTGAGGACAAGCTACTCCAGCTCCTCCAGTTGGTCCTGCTCTTGGGCAATACTGAGTACCTATTCAAGAATTTACTTCTAAATTCAACGAAAGAACAAAAGATAAAATGGGGGTAAAATTACCAGTAATTATTACTGTTTATGATGATAGAACATTTGATTTTATCGTAAAACAACCACCAATGTCAACTTTAATAAAAACTAAATTAAATTTGAAATCAGGTTCTTGAGTACCTCAAAAAGATAAAGTTGGTCATTTAAATATGGATCAATTAAAAGAAATCGCTGAAGAAAAAATGCCAGACTTAAATGCTATAGATTTAGCTGGTGCATTAATGACTGTTAGATGAACAGCTAGAGCTACTTGAGTTACTACTGATATTGACGGTATGACAAAAGAAGATGTTGCTGCAAAACTTGCATAATTCAAAAAAAAGTAAACAATTAAATTAATTGTTTACTTTTTTTTGATTATTTTTATTTTTAATTATAATTATTTACAATTAGTTTCATAAGATATAGTTATTATGCAAAAAGATATTAATATAAATTGGGTTATTACTTTTACTTTATGGTTTTTCTTAGGAATGCTTGGAATTCACAGATTCTTTAACTGAAAAGTTTGAACTGGAATTTTAATGATAATTACTTTAGGTTGATTGTGAATTTGGTGGCTAATTGATGGTATAATAATTGTAATGTGAAAATTTACTGATGCAGAAAATAATTTTATACCTGTTAAAATTGATACTATAGAAAATAAAAAAATATAATAAACAAATATTTAAATATTTGTTTATTATATGCTCCCATCGTCTAGTGGCTAGGACGCGACCCTCTCACGGTCGAGACACGAGTTCAATTCTCGTTGGGAGTACCAAAAGAGAAATTTAACATTTTTGAGCTTTTAAATAGTGGACTTTCCTCTATTTGAAGCTCTTTTTTGTTACCTATAGAAAGTTCTAACATCAGTTTTTTTATAATCTCTGTTTTTAGTTCATAATCTCATCTAAAATAGCTAGAATAAAAGCTTCCTGCTAGTTCTAACATTATTTGGGTTTTCTTTTCAAAATCATAATTTTTTATAGATTTTTTTCTATCTAATAAAGTTTTAATTTCATTTACAATTTTATTATTTTTAGATTTGTACATTTCTTGATTTATAACATCATCAAGTTTTAAATCTAATAATTTATCTTGTTTTTCTTTTAATTTTTCAATTTCATTATCTATATTTAAATATTCGCTTCAATTATTTAATTCTTCTTGTTTTAATAAATCTAAAATAATATCTTTATCTAAACTTTTAAGTTTTTCATTAGTAAAATCATTTTGTTTAATATATTCACCTATTTTATTAAATAAAGAATCTTCATTAATACAAACTTTTATATTACTTCTATATTGATTTCAATAATAAATAACTTCCTTTTTACTATATGATGTTAGATAAATACCCGAAGTATCTCTTATAAGTCATTTTAATCTGTATTTTCTTACTGTTTTAGTATTTTCTTTTTGTTCATAAACTCACTTTTTTATATTATTTGCATTTAAATAATCCATTCTTGATATTAATGGTTTATGATTTCATATAATTTCTTGTCATCACCATTGAAATAATCAATAATAAAAAGTCTTTCCTACTAACTGATGAATCCTATTTGGTGATAAATTTAATCATTCTATTTTTCAATACTTAGAAATAAGAATATTACAAATAGTACTAAAAGCTTTATTTTCTAATCTTAAATCAAATATTTCTCTGACTATTTTAGCTTGTTTTTTATCTATTATAATATCTTTAACTCATTTTTTAATAGTTATATTTTTATATCAAAAAGGAGCTTTTCAAGGAAATCTTTTTTTATTATTAACAAAACTACTCATTTTATCTTTTACATCTTTACTTCTATCTTCATTATCCATTTTTGATAATGATAAATCTAATTGTAATAAAAATTTATCTCTTGAATGTTCAGTTAAATATTCTCTAGAAGTTGACAATATTCATTTAATTTGTTTTTTATCCATTAAATCAATAATTCTTGAAGTATCAAGATTGTTTCTAGATAATCTTTTAGGTTCATCAATAATTATATAATCTATTTTTCAAGTTTTACATATTTTTACAAGCTCATTAAATCAAGGTCTAGTTCATTCAGTTTTTGCACTTTTACTTTCACCTATTTTATTTATTATTTCTAAATCATATTTTTCAGCAACTCTTAAACAATTCCCTAGTTGATGTTCTAGGGAATTTGCTTGTTTATCATCTCTATCAGTTGATTTTCTGTAATATATTATTGTTTTCATAATAGTTTTGTAACTGAATCTGTTAAATCAACAACCTTTTCAATAAGTTGTTCTTGTGGAAATTTATACTTATTACCTTTTTTTTCATTATTACATAAAACATTAACTAATTTTTCCTTATATTCAGGTTTTATTTTTTCATCTTCTGTTCATTCAAGTATATGTTGGTATCATTGAGCTAATGTTTGACGTCTAAGTGCATCTGAATAATGGTTTGTATAATATAAATATTGTTTTGTTGAGAAAATAGCAAAAAGAACAGCTACTGACTCAATAATTAATAGCGATAATTTATCTAAATTACCAATAAAAAATGAAATAATTGTAATTATAAATGTAGTAAATAATAAAATTATAAATGCATAAATAGATACAGGTCTCCAAATATCTATTTTTTTATTATATTCATTCTTTTCATCTTCAAAAGCAACAGCAAATTTTCTAACTTCAAATTGATTCAAAGATAGTTTTAATTCTTTATTCTCTGAATCCTTTTCTGATATTTTAACTTCTAAATCTGATATTTCAGTATTTTTTCATAATATATCATTATTTAATTCTTCTATTTCTATATCTTTTTCTCAAACAGATTCATTTAGGGCTTCTATCTTTCAATCCCTTTCTGATATATTAGAATTCAAATCATTAATATTTTCATCTCTTTCTGATACTACATTATCTAATTCTGATATTTTAGAATCTCTAATAGTAATTAGAGAACTTAATTCATCTATTTTTTTAAGATTATCTGATTTAATATTTTCTAATTCTAAAATTTCATTTTGATTAGATTTAATATTATTATTTAATCAATCAATAATACTATTTTTATCAGATATTTGTATATTTAAATCATTAATTACTGCATCTAGTCATGAAATAGTTTTTCTTGCCATAATAAATTATTAGTTAAATATTATTTTTCATCCAATCTGTAACTTCTTCTATAACATGAGAAGTTGCCCAATTATCTCAACTAACATCTAGAACAACTATTTTATCATTATTATCAGTAATATTATTTAATTCATCACGTATTTCCTTAATTACTTTAGATGAAACTATAAAATAAAATGATTCTAATGGTTTTGCCCATGAGGAATATGACTCTATATAATCTTTCAATTTTTTATAATCTGACGAATTTTCTGGTCATACTAAATCATAACTTATCAAAAATGTACTCATAATATATTTAATTATTTTATAAAAAAATTTGCAAGAAAAGACTTTTAACCTAAAATAGGACGGTCGGTTTTCCCAAACGACTTAATCTCTGCTTATCTTGCTCTTCTTGTAGTAAGAAGTTGAGATTTTTTTATTTTATATAGCTCATAATATTTTGTTTTATAAATTAAATATCGTAATTAATTTCTATTATTCCTTTATCATTTCTAAAAATCCTTCTTTCAACCATAAGTCTCTCAATTGAAAGCTGTACAGTTCTAAGAGATTTTTCTTTACCAAGAATTTTAGCAATTTGTCTAATTGAAGGTTTTTTATTAATTCCTGACAATAAAACTATTGCATTATAAACCCTTTCGTCTATAATATTTGTATCCATAATATTAGAATAAGTTATAAAATTACATTTATACATTAACAGAAAAGAAACTATAATCAAATAGGAACTTTTGTTTTTTGTTAAAAACTTGTTAAAAAATAATTTTAATCACAGTATACAAAAGAATTATTAAAGTTTTTTTTAATTAGAAAAAATGTATAATATATACACTTTACATATAATTTATAACATATACTTAGTATTCATAATCTATATTACATATATTTTCAATCATTATTTCCCAAAACTCAATTCTCAAATAAAAGATTTTTTCTCTTTCTTCTTCTGATAATCAAGGATATAATTCTTTAAATCTGTTTTTATATTTTTCATAATCTAACTTATATTTTTCCATATTTGTATAAGTTAGAAATTATTTTTTCTTGATTTTTGATAAAATATTTATTATTTATAGCCTTGTTTTTAGCATTTTTTTCTTTATTTATAAAATCTTCTATTTTTTCTATTCATAAACTAATTTTTGTTTTATCATTTATATATCATTCTCAAATCAAAACCCTAACTGGACAAAATCATAGGTTATAAATAGTTTTTGCATGTCATAAAAATATATTTTTCTTAAAATTTTTATAATAATTACTTTGATATAATTCCGGGTCTATAATTTTGTATTTATCGCTATATAAAGTTATACTTTCACCTTTCATAGAATCAAATATTTCAGTTATTTTTGATAAATAATTTTTATATATTCAAATAAGTTCTTCTCTTTCAAATAATCTTTCAAAACTTATGTTTTTTGCTAATTCTGGCCTTATTTCTAACTCGACCCTAGTAACAAAATCTTCTGATAGATAATTTTGATATAATAAGCATTTATCTTTTTCTATAATATCTTTTATTTTATCATATATTCTTATTATATATCTTTTATTTAGACTGTTCTTAACTTGTCAATAATACCTAGTTTCAATATTTGAATTTTTTTTATACTCTTTTCAAGTTTTTACTTCATCAAAATATTTTAGTAATTCGTTTATATCTATTTTCAAATCCATACAAATATCGAATCTTCTACAGTGCTTTAAATTAAAGTTACGATTCAAAAATGAATAAATTTCATGCATATCTAAAATTCTAAAAGCTGTAGAATATATTGTTATATGGTCTTTTGTTTTAATATATCATTCTAAATTTTTATCTCCTTTATAATACGCAAACAAAGAATGATTATCTTTTAGAAAAATAATTTTATATTCATACTTTGGAACTCTTCTTTTAATAAATTTATAATTATAAAATTCTCAATAATTAGAATTATCAAAATAAAATTTATTAAAAATAGACTCATCTTTAAAGCTTCAAAAAAACTCTAAAAGGTCTAATCAGAAATGAAAGAACAAATCTTTCATTATTAATTTCTTTGTCATAATTAATTTTTTTTATGACTCCGGAGTTTTAAATAAAATAACAATCTAGATTTTAGGTGCTCCGATATTATTGATATCGGAGTTTTTTATAGTTCGAACTAGAATATTAAAAAGACTAGCGATTTAATATTCGCTAGTCTTTTTAATGAAAAAATTATTATTTTCATCGTGGTTATACGGGGTTAAGCATTAAGAAAACATAGAGTAATCGCATGACAATCAACTTTTATTAACCACTATAAAATTTTTTATATTATGAATTTTAAATACCCTAGAATTAAAATCTTCTATAATTTTTCTTAAATCTTCATAATTAAATTTACTTTTTATTAACCATTTATAATTATTTTCTTTATAAAGTTCTTCTAACTCTTCAAATGTAATTTTACTTTTATTTTTTATTTTTTGTGTTTCAAAAAATAATTTTAATAGGTTAAAGGTTTTAGAAATATTCTTATTTCTAAATTTAATTTCTTCTCAATTTATATATAATTTTCCATTATTAAAATTAGATTTATCTTCAACTTTTCTTTTTGAAATATTGTAAGATTTATCAAATTTATCTATACTAAGATTATTTATTTTTTTTAAATAAAAGTAAATATATCAATTTTCTAAAGTTATTTTTGAAATTTTTAAAATATGATTCTTTTCTAATTCATACAATATAGGATAAATAGAAGCTTTATTATCTAGATAATCATTAAAATCATAAAATATTCTAATTTCATCTTTATAATTATTTTTTCCTTGAGTTTCAGAAATTATATTGTTATACAAATTTTTAACCTCATTTAGCTTAGAATCTTTTTTTTCATTATAAATAAGAGAAAATAGAATATCATAAAACAAAACATTATTCACTATAATATCAAAAACAAATACAGTAAATTTAGGAACAAATTCTTGAAACTTTTCCCAGTTTTTATATATTAAAATACTGCTAAAACTATCTAACTCTATTAAAACATTATTTTTTTTGTCTGAAAGATGTGGAAGTTTTTTAACTGAAATTTTGTTAGACAATCATAATTTATTTTTTATTTTTCAAATTATATTAGAATTTTTTGTGAACTCATTTATTAATCACTTATTTTGATGTAATCTAAATTTTTCCATATAATTTTTAAATTTATCGCTTGAATCATTATTGTTGTTTTCTTCTAGTTTTAAATCTTTGATTATAATTAGTCAATAATTTTCTAATTCTAAAATCTTTTTAAAATCATATATTTCATTTTTTCATTTTAAATGAAATCAAATACTAATTTTTTGAATATCTCAATAAAAATTACCATCTAAATATTTATCTATAAAATATAAGAAATAATTTAATGAAATAATTGATTCTACTTTTGCAAGATAAGTCATAATAAATATTAAAAAAATACTACTCCTTAACAGAATAATATTTTTTTAATAAAAAGCGAATATATTTAAATACAATTTACATTGTAAATTGTAATAATTATTAATGTAAAAGTCAAGTGGGTAGAATAATAATATTTAATTATTGGCGAGCAGTAGTAATTTAAAAATAATGAAAATTATTTAAATGTATTAATTAAATCAAAGAAATAGTTATATTAATGTTATATTTTAACCAATATTAAAAAATAATACTAATATAGAAACACAAGTTAAGCAAAAAGATATTGTAGTAGTGTAAAATAATATATCTCAAATAATTCATTTAAACTTATGTTTTTTATTCTTATCCTCTAAAATTTTTTCAAACTTCTCTTTTCTCAATAATGATTGCTTTACTAAGTATGTCTCTTCTCAAAAATTATCTATATTATAATTTAATTTAGAAAGTTCTCATGTAGATATATGAATTCAAGCTTCAATAAATTTTTGTACAGAAGATATATATAACCTAAAGAATCAACTAACTATAACAATAAGAGAAAATATTACTATAAAAATAAATATATTCTTTAAATCTTGTATATTTACCTTTTCATATAAAGCTATATATCAGGTTATAGAAGTAGTTAAAATTCATGAAGAAAAAAGTACAATTTTCATTATAAAGCTATTATAAACACTGTCTCAATCTTTTTGAGCATCAATAGCTCTTTTATTTACTTCGCTTAAATCCAAAGCCATAAAAATTAAAATTATATTATATTATATTATATTATATTTAGTATATTAATTTATCATAATTTTGTAAAATAATTTTGATAAATAGATTATTGATATATATTAAAGTTACATAATCTCCTAAATATATGAATATCATAAAATTATATTTTTTATTTGTATTAATAATATCAAGCCTATACTCTGTAGAAGCTCATCCTTGAAGAACTGCATCGGATTGATGTCATTATTGTAGAACAAATTGTGATTCTTGGTGAGTAGGATGGAATGTTAGACATTGTCATTGATGAACGTCAACTACTACTAGCTCTTCCAATTCATATAATTCTTATGATTCAAGTAAAACAATTATAAATTGTCCTACTAATTCTACATATAATTCAATCGAAAAATCGTGTACATGTAATAATGGTTTTGCTCCTTCTTTTAATAATAGTTATTGTATTAAAATACCTGAAAATGCTCATGCAGTGATAAATAGTAATACTGATATATGGCTATGTAATGAATGATATGAAGAAGTATGAAACACTTGTAGAAAAATTACTACTAATAATAATGAATCAATTGAAAATCAAGAAAAAGAATTAATAAAAACTGATAATAATATTAATTGAAATATATATAAAAAAGAAACAGAAAATAATACTGAAAGTATAAAAAATATAAATTCTAGTAATAACTCATCATCTAAAACTAACGAATATATTGAAGATGAAACTAGCTACTGATTTATATATTTATTAATTGCTTTAGGTTGATTCTATTTTTACAAAAAGAATAAAAAAAATACTAATTAATTATTTTTTCAAAAAATTCTTTTAATTCTTCTAAATCAATACTTCATAATAATTCCCTAAACCTTCTAATATCAAAATCTTTAGTAGTACCAAAAGAGAAATTTAACATTTTTGAGCTTTTAAATAGTGGACTTTCCTCTATTTG
>JBEPWB010000016.1:0-1371 GCA_041642635.1 bacterium | reverse complement strand
AACATAAGTTTTTTTATAATATCTGTTTTTAGTGTTTTTGAATGTATTAAAAACAATATTTAAAATAAACATATAATTGTAATTTTAAATTATATTTGTATAGTTAATTTAAATTATTATTAATAAAATTTATATAAGAATGAAAAACTCGATTAATTATTGGTCTATATCGTCACAAATTTTAGAGAAAGAAGCTAAAAACTTAGGTCTAGAAATCAAAATTATATCGAGAAGTAAAAACACATTTTATATAAATTGAAATTGAAAAAAATATTTATTTAAATCTACTGATTTTTGATGAAATTCTTCACTTGCAGCAAAAATATCAAATGATAAAAAACTTACGTATCAATTATTAGATGATTTAAATTTCCCTATAGCTAAAAGTAAGTATATAAATAAAGTAAGTTTTAATGATTTTAGTAAAAATATGGTAAAAGATTTAAATTTTCCATTAATTATAAAACCTTTTTGATGAGCACATTGAGATTGAGTAATGATGAATATACAAAATTATAATGAATTAAAAATAAAATTAGAAAATTCATTCAAAAAATACAAAGATATGATTATTCAAGAACAAATTGAATGAAAAGAATTTAGAGTATTAGTAGTTAAATGAGAAGTTATTCTTGTTTTAAATAGAATTGCTCCTTATGTTATTTGAAATTGAATTAATAATATAGATTTCCATATAAAAAATTTGAATAGCAATCCCAAAAGATGAACTTGATATAAAAATATATATTCAAATATAGTAGTTGATGAAGAATTATTATGATTTATTTTAAAACAATGATTAAATTTAGAATCTATATTAAAACAATGACATAAAATAGATTTGAGATGAAACACAAATTTATGAACTTGATGAACATGAAAATGCTATACAGATATTATTTGTGAAGAAACTAAAAAAGATTGTATAGATATTTGTGAAAAATTATGATTTGAAATATGTTGAATAGATATAATAACTAAAGATATTTCAGTACCTATTAGAGAAAATTGATGAATTATTTTAGAACTAAATGATAATCCTTGATTAGGTGGTGATCTAGAATTAACATGAATAAACACTTGAGAGATTATTTTAAAAAAGTTATTTTTTTAAAAAATTATATATATCATTTAAAAATAATTCTTGTTTATGTTTTATTTAATATATTTAATACAATTTCAATACATCAGTAACTTAACAACAAAATAGCAATAATTAATATAATTCAAATCATAATCCTATCTAGGTTAGTTATTTTAATAGTATAAGAATCGAACTTAAATGAGAAGTTAGGTAATACCTATAAGAATATTAAAATTATTATAGTAAATTCTTTAGATTTAACAAATTTACTAAATCAATATTTCATA
>JBEPWB010000015.1:0-21274 GCA_041642635.1 bacterium | reverse complement strand
ACTTTTGCTTGATTTAATCAAAAAAACAAGTATATTTAATTTAATATTTTATTCATTTTTAAGCTACTAAAATATGTCGGAAAAAGAAAATCTAGATTTAGATTCGCAAGATTTTGAAAATAATGATTCTTGAGAAGTAATTGATTCAAGATCTATAATTTATACTTGAGATAGTCACAGAAGTATCAGAGATGAAATGGAGGATTGTTACCTAGATTATGCCATGAGTGTAATTGTTTCTAGAGCACTGCCTGATATTAGAGATTGATTTAAACCAGTTCATAGAAGAATATTATTTTCTATGCACGAACAATGATTAAGATCAACTGCAAAATTTAGAAAATCAGCTACTGTTGTCTGACATGTACTTTGAAATTACCACCCACATGGTGATAGCTCTGTTTATGAAGCGATGGTAAGAATGGCTCAAGATTTTTCTCTTAGATATCCATTAGTTCACGGTCAAGGTAACTTTGGTTCTATGGACTGAGATGGAGCTGCTGCATATAGATATACTGAAGCAAAAATGACAAAATTAGCTGAATATATGCTTTCTGATATAGAGAAAGAAACAGTTGATTTTAGAGATAATTTTGATACGACAAAAAAAGAACCAACAGTATTGCCAACTAGAATTCCTAACTTGCTTATGAACTGAGTTATGTGAATTGCGGTAGGTATGGCTACAAATATTCCTCCACATAATTTGACTGAATTATTAGATGCGGTTGATTTTTTATTAAAATCAGAAGATGAAGAAGAAGTTACTATTGAAGACTTGATGCAGTTTGTTAAATGACCTGATTTTCCAACTGGTTGAATAATTTATGATAGAGAAGCGATTTTGACAGCTTATTCTACATGAAGATGATCAATTCCAGTTAGATGAGTAGCAAAAATTGAAGAAAATAAAAGATGAAGAAGTATAATTAATATTTCTGAAGTTCCGTATGGTTTGAATAAAGCTACATTTGTTGAAAAAATCGCAGATTTAGTTAGAGAGAAAAAAATTGTATGAATTTCTGATATTAGAGATGAATCAAATAAAGATTCTGTAAGAGTGATTATCGAAATCAAAAAAGATGCTTTTCCTAAAAAAATTCTTAATCAATTGTACAAATTAACTCCACTTCAAACAAGTTTTGGTTTTAATATGATTGCACTTTGAGATAGATGAATGCAACCAAGACTTTATAATTTAAAAGACTTTTTATTAGCTTTTATAAATCATAGAAAAGAAGTTGTAGAAAGAAGAACAAGATATGAATTAAGAATTGCAGAAGCAAGAGCACATATTTTGGAATGATTAAAAATTGCGCTTGATAATATTGATGAAATAATCAAAGTTATAAGAGCTGCTTATGATGATGCTGAAAAGCAATTAATGGTAAGATTTGATTTATCAAAATTGCAAGCAGAAGCAATAGTAGAAATGAAACTTAGAAGATTACAAGGATTAGAAAAAGAAAAAATAGAAAATGAATTAGCTGAAAAATTAGCTTTGATTGATGATCTAAACGATATTTTGATTAGACCAGAAAGAATTGTTGATATCATGAGAGAAGAATTAACTGAAATTAGAGAAAAATTTTGAGATGAAAGAAGAACTCAAATCAATGCTTGAAAAATTTGAGAATTCAATCCAAAAGATACAATACCAAACGAAGAAGTTTTTGTTGTATTATCAAAAAATAATTATGTAAAAAGATTAAAATCGGATAGTTTTAGAACTCAAAGAAGATGATGAAAATGAGTTAGTACATGATCGAGAGAAGATGATGAAATAAAATTATTATTATCAACATCTAATCATAATGATATTTTGTATTTTACTTCTAAATGAAGAGTTTTTAGACTTCCAGCTTATGAAATTCCAGAAATGACTAGAACAGCAAAAGGTCAACCGATTATAAACTTTTTATGATTGCAAAAAGACGAAGAAATTGCTTCTATAATGGATATTTCTAGAGAAGAAAACAAATATTTATTCTTTGTTACTAAAATGTGAACTGTTAAAAAATTAGAGTTAGACCAAGTTAAAAATATTAGAGCTAATTGATTAAAAGTTGTAACTGTAAAAGAATGAGATGAGCTTTCGTGGGTAAAAACTACTACATGAGAAGATTCAATTTTTATTGCTACTAGAGAATGAAAAGCAATTCAATTTAAAGAAGATGATGTTAGACCAATGTGAAGAGCAGCATCTTGAGTTAGATGAATAAAATTAAAAGAAACAGATAGTGTTATTGAAGTTGCTATTGTTTATGAAAACCAAGATTTTGTTTTTATTGTTACTGAAAATGGTATGTGAAAACTTACTAGTATTGACGAATACAGAAACCAAAAAAGAGGTTGATCATGAGTTAAAGCTATGGCTGTAACACCTAAAACTGGTAAATTAATTTCTGCTATTATGTTGAGTGAAGAAGACAGAAAAACTTCAGAAATAATTTTGATATCTAAATCAGGACAAACGATAAGAATGAGTTTTAAATGAATTAGAAAAACTTCAAGAGTTACTCAATGAGTAATTTTAACAAAATTAAAAAAATGAACTGATAAAGTTGTTAGAACTTCTGTTGTAAAAGAATGAGAAGAACTAGAAGACTAAAAAAAACCTTACTTTTAAGTAAGGTTTTTTTATTATTAATCTTTATATATTTTCTTCAAAATTTGTAGTTAATAATCAATGGATTGATCATCTTGGATAATATTTTTCTATAAATAAATTTTCAATATAAGTTTCTCAATACATAAAATTTGTAGCTTGTGAATCTCAAAATTGAGTATTATTTACATTCATAAGTTCTCATTTAAAATTATTTATATCTAAAATACTAGGTATTTCATCAATTCAAATAGATTTTAAAATTTTATTAATAAAAATTTTTACTTCATTTTCATTCAAATAATCTCAATCAACATTGAATCAAATTCACTCAACATTACCAATACTGTTAAAAATACTATCTTTTATATTCCATAATTTTGATAATCAAACTTCATTTAATAAATTATAAAAATTTATAATATTATCAATAGCTTCAGGTGAAGATTCAACAATTTGTTTTTCTGTGGTAGTAAGTTCTATTCTAGTATTTACTCATTTTGAGTTTATAAAATCAACTCTTCAAGTTTCAGTTGAATAATTATTTATTTTAGAATTATTGTTTTCTAAAGGAGAATTATTTTTTATAAAAGGTTTTTTTAATTGATTAGAATATTCTTCTTCTCAGATTTCATCAATCAAATAATCTCTAAAATTTTCTTTTTCTCAACTTCTTAAATAAGAAATATAAGTATCAGTATTATTTTTTATATCAATTGCTTCGGCTTGCAAATCTAATCTTTCTATTAAATAAAGAATTTCTTGCTTTTCTTCTTCGTTTAATTCATTAAAATTTTGTTCAATAAATAATTCTTTTAAATCTCACTGATAATCTTTATTTTCAGCTGAAAATTCTCTATAATAATTTGTTAAACTTTCAGGATCTATTACTTCTTTTTTTTCTCATTTATTATCAGTTATTTCTATTAATCTTATTCTTTCGCTAATGTTAGGCATCATTTTTGCCATTCATAAATTTGTTACTGCTTCTTGTATTACTTCAGCGTTATAACTCAAAAATTCATCATTTATTAAACTAATAAATTCTTCTATTTTTTCTTCTCTTTGAGCTTCTTCTAAATTACAAAATAATTCGCTAGTAATCATCATATATATTTTTTGTAAATCCTCTCTTTTAATCTCTCAATTTTCACTAACACTTTTAAGATTTTCTAATTCTCAAATAATTTTTAATCTTGTCTCTTCACTTTCATTTGATAATAGATTTTGATTATCAATTTTTTCCAAAATTCAATCAACAAAACTTTCTCTTCTTAGTTGTTTTTCTTCAATATTAACTCATCTTTCATAATTACTATTGTACTGCTCTCTTGATCTATCCATTTCTCTCATTTGATCTTGAAATTGAAAATTATATTTATTATGACTAGCTAGGTTTATAAGTTTTAAAAATATTTGTGTGTTATCAGCATCTATGTTACTGTCCAATCATTTTCATAAACTATTTGCTACAGTATTTTTGGCTTTTTCAGTCATAAAACGTATTCTTACCTCATAAGGCATTTCTTCAAGTCATCACCATGGTGCGTTTTCATCAATAAATTTATAAACTTTTAGGAAAATATTTATATCACTTGTATTTATATAATTATAATAAGATTTTAAACTATTCATCATTTCTTCTTTATTTCATTCTGATTCTTCTTTTATTTTTTGTAATAAATTATCTACTACTTCTTTATTTCATCTTGCTTCGTTTGTTAAAATAACAAAAAAATTCAAACCTCTGTAGTTAACTAATGCATTTGCTACTTCAGTATTATTTGTGGGAATATGAATAAGTTCTCAATTTGCTCAGTTATATCATAACGAAATTAATTTTACTAAAATATTTTGAGTTTTTGGATTATCTAAATTTCTTAAAATATATTCAGTTAGTAAAACTTGTTCATGTTGTTCTAAGTTTTCAGTTAATTCTGTAGCGTCTTCAAAATTTTCAAAATTATTGTATTTTTGCAATAAGTTTTCAAATTTTATATTATTATTAACTGAATCAACTGCTTCTAAGTTCAAACTTGAGTTTTCATATAATTTATTTTCATTTAAATAAATATTTATGTAATTATAATTTGTTGGTATAGTTATGTCGTATTGTTCAATTTTTTCTTTTATTATATTTTTATCAACTTTTAAATATGCAGCTCTTAATAATAAATTACTTATATTTCATTCTTCTCAAGAATTTTTCATTTTGTAAATAATTGCTCAAATTGCATTATCTAATGTTTCTTTTTTTATTTCTTGTATTCAATAATATCATAATACTACTCTATCATCTAATGTAAACTGATTTATTATTTTAGGATTAATTTTTTCAAGTTGTATTTTTTCTCATTCAGGTAATAAGTCTAATACTTGATGGAGTTTATTTGTATTTGTTATTGAATAAATTATATCAGGGTTTCTACTTATATATTCAATATCAAGACCATTATCATCATTAATATAAGCATTATTTCTTTCAATGTCTTCTCAAATTCAAACAATATCATCTCTAATACTTAATAACTCATTTATGTCATCAAATACTCATTCATTTTTAAGTAAATCTCTAGCTACATAAGTCATATTACTGTTATTATCTCAAGACCATATTTCGTATAATTGTCACATTTTTTTTAATCACAATTTATTTATCAAAGTTTCTTGGTTTAGTTGTCACTTGCTACTTAAATACAAAATATAATTTCATAGAGCTTTTGAGTTTATTTGGTTAGGATTTTCTTGATATTCTACACCATTTTCAGATAAAATATTTTTATTTCAGTCTTTTAATTCTGCTTCAAAATCATCAATTTTTATAATATAATTTGATACTTCATGATTATATCATTGCAAAAAATAATCATTATATCATTTATTAGTTCATAAAATATTTTCAATATATTCTTCTTGTGTTTTATTGTGTATATTTCTTTTAAACGATGAAATTAATCATTCTGATTCTCAAATACTAGATGTCATTCATTTTAAATTATTTTCAATGTATGTCATTAATAGAAAAGTCCAGTCATTTACTTCTCATCAAGATTTTAATCTTTGACTTTCATAATCTAAATATTTTTGCAGGGTAGGATTTTTTATATGGTTTTTATTTTGTTTAAAACTTTCAATTATTTCATCTTTTCATCTAAATGAATTAAAAAGATCTATAGCTGCAGATATTCAATTAGCTCAAGAATTTCAAATATTGTCTATTATATCTTCTCATCTAGCTTTTCTTACTTCTGATAATAATTCTTCTACAAACTCTTTTTTTGATTCTATTTCTTTTAATTTATCCATTATTTCTATTTCATATAATTCGGCAGAGTAACTATCTCAATCCAAAGAACTAAAATTATAGTAATCAAAAACATCTTTATTTTCTCAAATAAGAGCAAGTAATCTTTCTACTTCCTCTATTTTTATTTCTTTTAATTCTTCTTTGTTTAGTTCAAAATTATTTTGATTTTCTGACATAATTTATTTTTTAAAAATTTAATAACTCTTGTAATTCTATTTCTTCTTTTTGCTTTTCTAATTGCTCTTTTTTTAACTCATTATTAGTATTACTTTTTATTTTTATCTGCTTGATTTCTTCAATAACTCCTAAATATTCTTTATATTTTTCATCTAAAAAATCATAAATATGTTTCAAATCTCAGCTCTCCAAAAAATCAAGAAGTATTTTTAGTTCTTTATCAGAAAAAATGTTTATGTTTTTTTCTAATAAAAATTCTAACTTCTTGTTTTTCATAAAGCGGATTATTTGAGAAATTCTTGTTATTTTTTCACTTCTATCAAAAATCATACTAATATTTTTAGGAGCATTATTAATTTATTTTATCATATTAAAAAAATAAAATCAAAAAATACTATTTTAAGCAATTAAAAAGTTGTTTTTTTTGGATAAATTATTAAAATTTAGTGTAATTTAGATTATTATGAAAATATTTTATATGAAAATAACTAGTAGCGAAATAAGAGAAAAATATTTAGAATTTTTTAAGACAAAAAATCATAAAGTAATACCTAGTGCTCCAGTTGTTCCAGAAAATGATCCAACTGTTTTATTCAATACTGCTTGAATGCAACCTTTGGTTCCATATTTATTATGAGAAAAACATCCAAGTTGAAATAGATTAGTTGATAGTCAAAAATGTATTAGAACTTGAGATATTGATGAAGTTTGAGATAATACTCATTTGACATTTTTTGAGATGCTTTGAAACTGGTCACTTTGAGATTATTTTAAAAAAGAATCTATTTGATATTCTTGGGAATTTTTAACTAGTGAAAAATGGTTAAATCTTGATCCAAGAATGATAGCGATTACAGTTTTTCATTGAGATGAAGATGCTCCTCGTGATGAAGAATCAGCAGATATTTGGAAAAAAGTATGAGTTTCAAGTGATAAAATTTCATATTTACCAAAATCAGAAAATTGGTGGGCAGCTTGAGAAACTGGACCTTGTTGACCAGATACAGAAATTTTTTATTGGGTCGGAGATTCTGAGTTTCCGCCTGTTTGAAGTAATGTTGAAAATGATGAAGATAATTGGATGGAAATCTGGAACAATGTTTTTATGGAATATAATAAACTTCCAGATGGACAACTTGTAAAATTACCGGCTCAAAATGTAGACACTTGAATGTGACTTGAAAGAATTACGGCTACTTTGAACGGAGTTAAAACAGTTTATAATACTGATATTTTTTCTGATATTATTAACAAAATAATTATTCAGACCGGTCTTAATTGAAGACCGGTCTCAGGAAGTCAGGAAGAAAAATCTGTAAGAATAATTGCAGATCATTCTAGAACTGCAACTGTTATGATTAGTGATTGAGTAGTTCCAAGTAATGTTGATCAAGGTTATGTACTTAGAAGACTTATAAGAATTGCAATTAGACAAGCTTATAAATTATGATACACAGGAGAATTTTTATACAAAGTTTCTGAAGTTGTAATTGATAAATTATGAGAAGCATATCCTCATATGATAGAAAAAAAATCAGAAATAATGGATGAAATACTTAGAGAAGAAAAACAATTTTGAGAAACCCTTGAAAAATGATTAAAAGAATTTGATAAATTATTAAAATGATTTGATATAGCTTTTGAAAAAACTGGTAAAAAAATAGAAACAATTTCTTGAGATAAAGCTTTTAAATTATATGATACTTATGGTTTTCCACTTGAAATGACTAAAGAAATTGCTTTAGAAAAATGATTATCAGTTGATGAAGAATGATTTCAAAAATCATATGAAGAACATCAAAATAAATCAAGAACTGCAAGTGCTTGAAAATTTAAATGATGACTTGCTGATAGTAGTGAAGAAACAACAGCTCTTCACAGTGCAACTCATTTATTACTTGCATGACTTAGAAAATTTTTAGGAGATCATGTTCACCAAAAATGAAGTAATATTACTCCTGAAAGACTTAGATTTGATTTTTCTCATGATGAAAAAGTAGACAAAGAAATTCTTGAAAAAGTAGAAAATTTTGTAAACGAAGCAATTGAATCAGATTTTGAAGTTACTTTGTCTCAAATGTGAAAACAAGAAGCAAAAGACTCTTGAGTAGAATGAAGTTTTTGGGAAAAATATCCTGATGTCGTAAAAGTTTATTCAATGGTTTGAAATGATTGAACAGTTTATTCAAAAGAATTATGTTGAGGTCCTCATGTTGAAAATAGCAAAAATATGTGAAAATTTAAAATAAAAAAAGAAGAGGCAAGTAGTAGATGAGTAAGAAGAATAAAAGCAGTTTTAATAAAAGATTAACTTAAAATATTATGAGAAAACTTTTATCAAGACAAAAAGAATTAGAAAATATTTTTCGCTATGAATGATTTAAACCTATCTGAATGCATCATAGACCAAATTTATTTATTCATAGTAAAAGGGTCGAGTGGTTATCTCTTGAAATATCTGATTTTTTAATAAAAAAAACTTCTAAAAAATTAGATATTGATTTGATAAGAGAAATGGCTAGATTTCACGATGATATTGAAATAATTATTTGAGATTATTTAGCTATGGATAAAGAAAAATTTTCACAAGAAGAAAAAATATCATACAAAAATAAATCTTTGGATGCAATAAATATTTTATATGATAATTTTTGAAATATTTCAGAAAAATTTAATTATAAAGAAATTCTTTTAAATGTTGAAAATAAAGAATGAATAGAATTTTTTATTGTTGATTTTGCTGATAAATTGGACGCACACTTAGAAATTTCACATGAATTATTTGCTTGAAATAAAAATTTTATAGCAAAATTATCTCATTGGTGATTAGATATTTGATCTTTTGATTATACTATAAACAAAATTTTAAAAATAAGAGAAAATATATTAAATTATTTTTGAAATGATTTTGATTTAAATTGATCTTTTTTAGATTTATCTTCTAATTTTGATGATGTGAAAATTTTTGAAAATTCTAAAAATCATAATCTTCAAAATTTACAATTAGATAGTTGATATCATTTATATAATAATTGGATAAAACTTCATTTTAAATATTGAAATATTGAAGATATTAATTATCTAATTAATAAAAGAGCTTAAAAAATAAAAAAATTTATGAGTAAAAAAAATAAAATAAATGTTGTAACAATTTGATGATGAAATGGTAGTTATTGACTTTTGTCTAGTATCAGAGATTCTGAAGATTATAATATTTCTGCTATTATTTCTATGAGTGATAGTTGATGATCGACATGAGTTTTGAGAGAAGAATTCAATATGTTGCCACCATGAGATGTAAGAAGAGCTATTATGGCTTTATCTCGTGAGCATGAAATTGTAAAAAAATTATTTGACTACAGATATGATAAATGAGGAAGTGTTTGATGACATAGTCTTTGAAATCTTATAATTACCGCAATGTCAGATATCACATGAGACTTTGACAGATGATTAAAGCAGGTTTCAAGGATGTTTAAAGTAAAATGAAGAGTTATACCGGTAACACTTGAATTATCTGATTTAAACGTAAAATTAGAGGATTGAACTACAGTTAATTGAGAAACGAATATAGACTTAAAATTGAATGAAAAATCTAGCCCAATAAAAAAAGCATATTTGACACCTGAAGTTTCAGCAAATCCAAAATCTGTTCATGCAATTGAAAAAGCTGATTTGATAATAATATCGTTTTGAGATTTATACACTTCTATAGTTCCAAATTTGCTAGTAAAATGAATAAAAGAAGCAATTGCTAATAATAAAAAAGCAAAAGTAGTTTATTTTTGTAATCTGATGACAAAAGCTTGAGAAACTACAGATTTTGAAGCTATTGATTTTATAAATGTTATAGAAAAATATTTATGAAGAGACGTTTTGGATTATGTTATTGTAAATAATTGATATATTTCTGATAAAATGGCTGAAAAATATAAATCATTAGAAAATAAAAAGCCGATAAAAGTTATTAATCATAAATATTTTAGAGGAAAGTCTTATAAAGTTATTGAAGCAGATTTATTGCATGAAAATTCTTTTGTTAGACATAGTTTTACAAAAATTTCTAATGTTATAAGAGATATAATAAAAAATAACAAAATAAAAAGTTAGACAATTATAAATTGTCTAACTTTTTTTCTATTTCTTCTAGTTCTTTTTGTTCATTATCTAATTCTCAAGATTTTATTGCTTCTTCTAATTTTTGTTTTGCTTTTTCTTGTTTTTGTTTCATTTCACGAATATATTTTTTCACCTGAGATTTTGTCATCCTTGGATTTGATCATTTTGGAGCTATTTCATTCATGTTTATTTTTTTAAGATTAAAATTTTTCAAAATTATTATTTGATAATTTTCTCTATATCTCTTTTCTTTCTTTTATAGCGTTTAAAAGAGTGATATTATCAGCATATTCAATATATCAACTAGAAAGTCATCTAGACAACCTTGTTATTTTTGTTTTGTATTTTAACTTTCTTTTTGTTATTTCTTCTATTAAATAATTACTTGTAGCTTCTCATTCTATATTTGGATTTGTAGCTAATAATAATTCTACTTTTTCTTCTGAATTAATTATTCTTGAAAATAATTCTTCAAATTTTAGATCTCAAATAAATACTCAATTAATTGGTGAAATTGCTCATCATAAAACGTGATAAACTCAATCATATCATCAAGCTTCTTCAATAGTTAACATATCTAAATATTCTTCTACAATTGCTATTAGATTTTGATTTCTAGAGTTAGATTTACAAATATTACATTTGTTTTGTCATTTGTCACAAAGAGAGTTACAAATTTCACAAAAACTAATGTTGTCTTTTATGTTTGTAAGATTTTGTGTTAAATTTTCTATATAATTTTTGTTTGCATTAAGTAGAAAAAAAGCTAATTTTGTTGCTGATTTTTCTCATATTCAAGGCAAGTATCATATAGAATTTATAAGTTGTTTTAACGATTCGGGCATATTTTTTAATAATTTTTAATTTTGTATATATTAATAAAAAAAGAGTATTTTTCAATACTCTTTTTTTATTTCTAATAATTATAAACATATTGCACGTTTTCTTTTATAACTAGATAATCAGGTTTTTCTATTTTTTCCATATTTTTCAAATCTTCGTCTTGCATCAAAGTTGTTAAACTTTCAAGTTCAGCAATTTTTACATCTAATTGTTCTTTTTCCATTAATAGATTTTGTTTTTCTATTTCTAATTGTCTAATATTATATCATTTTGTTGCATTTACATTAAGTATCCAAACGTAATATAAAAGTAATAATGATATTATAGTCAATAACCCTACGTAAGTAGATGTCATTCAAAATCTGAATTTTTCTTTTTCTTTTTTTCTTTTTGAAAAGAAACTTTTTTTAAAGTCTTGTGTTATAATTCTAGAATTCACGGCTCAAATATATTAGGAAATAAATTTGCCAAAAGTGGTTTTATATTATTTTTTTTGCATGTCTTGCTTTTGCACTCCTACTTCTAGGGTTGTTTTTAATCTCTTCTTCTGAAGGAAGAATCGGTTTTTTTGTTATTAATTTTAGTTGTTTTTTATGTCAGCAGTTACAAATTAACTCACTACATATACAATCTTTTGTTTCTGTTTTAAAAATATGTTTTGTAATTCTGTCTTCTAATGAATGAAAACTTATAACAAAAATATCTCAGTTTTTTTCAAGTAATTTTATTGAATCATTTAAAGCAATTTCTAAGTTTTCAAGCTCTTTATTTACCTCAATTCTCAAAGCTTGAAATATTCTTGACCTAGTTTTCATATTATTAGGTAATATGTTAGCTAAATCAAAAGTTGTTTTAAATTTTTCTTTTTTTCTATTTTCTACTATTTTGCTAGAAAATTTGTTTGCACCTGGTTCTTCTCAATATTTCATAAATATTTCTCTGAGTTCGTCTTTTGTGTATCAGTTCACAACATCGGCCGCTTTTATTCATTTTGATTTGTCTAATCTCATATCAAGTGGTCAATCTTTCATAAAGCTAAATCATCTCTCAGCTTCATCTAAATGTAAACTCGACAATCATAAATCAAAATAAATTCAAGTTATTATTTCAATTCAATTTTTTTGTAATTCTTCTTTTAGATTTAAAAAATTTGAATTGATTAAAATTATTTCAACTAAATTATCTTTATTAATATCTTCTAATCGTTTTCTTGCTAATTCTAAGTTTAGAATATCCGCGTCAAATCAAATAAAAGTATCTCCAGGATTCATTTTTTCTATCATTTTGCTTGCGTGTCATCACATTCATAGAGTAGCGTCAACTATTGTATTTTTTTTATCATTACTAATGTCAATAGAATTAATCAGCTCATTTAATAATACTGAAATATGTCTATCTTCGATTTTTTTATTGTCTATCATTTTTGTCCGTAATGTTAAAAGAATGTTAATTAGTTTTTTTTGCTCTCTATAATTAAACAAAACTTATATATATTTTTAATCTTTTTTTTCAATATGTCAAAACTAGTATTAAAAATTGACTGGACATTTTTTTCATTTTATTTATAAGGAAAAATGGCTATTTAAAAAGTTTTTTTAACATTTTATTAACAGTGTCTACAATAAAACAAAGTGTATAAAACGAGTATATTAAAAAAGTTTGCATTTTTCAAAATATTACTAAAATGGTAATGTTTTATAATTAATTTTTAAAAATTACCAAAATGATAAAAATAGAAAATTTAAAAGTTTGAATATGAGAAAAAGAGATTTTGAAAGGTGTAAATTTAAATTTTGAAAAATGAAAAAATTATTGTTTACTTTGAAAAAACTGAAGTGGTAAATCTACTTTATCAGCATTTTTAATGTGAAATCCAAAATATCAACATATTTCATGAAATATATCAATAGAATGAGAAGATTTAATAGATATGGAGCCAGAAGAAAGATCTAGCGCTTGAATATTTTTGTCATTTCAAAATGTTCCAGAAATAGAATGAATAAAATTATGAGAATATTTGAGAATAATTACAAATATAAGTTTAAAAACTAAAGATAGTGAATCAAAAGATTTATCTCCATTTATATTTAAAAGATACATCAAAAAACATTTGGAAGATTTAAGTATCGATGAAGCATTTTTAGATAGAGATTTGAATGTTTGATTTTCTGGTTGAGAAAAAAGAAAAATCGAAATTCTTCAAATGAAATTAATAGGTCCAAGTTATATTATTTTGGATGAAATTGATTCATGATTAGATTTAGATGCTTTTAGAAGTGTTGCAACTATGTTAAAAGAATTAAGTAATGAAAATAATTCTTTAATTATAATTACTCACTATTTTAAAATATTAGATTATGTTGACGTTGATAAAGTTTATGTAATGAAAGATTGAAATATAGTAAAAGAATGAGATAAAGATTTATCTACTTATGTTAGTCAAAATTGATTTGAAGAATTTTAATTTATAAAAAATAATTAAAAATATGTCTAATACTGCAGCAAAAAATATGAGTATTTCAGAATCTTGGGGTTACCAAGATGACGTTATATATACGAATGAAGCTATAAAATGAGTAAATGAAATTGTTGTTAGACAAATCAGTCTAGCTAACAATGAACCTGAATGGATGCTTGAATTAAGATTAAAGGCATTAAAAATTTACAATGAAAAATCTATGCCAAATTGGGGACCAGATTTATCAAAATTAAATTTGGATGAAATATATTATTATGCAAAACCAGAATGAGGTTGAGCAAAAACTTCTTGGGATGATGTTCCAGAAAACATAAAAAATACTTTTGATAGATTGTGAATTCCAGAAGCAGAAAAAAAATCTCTAGCTTGAGTTTGAGCTCAATATGATAGTGAAGTTGTTTATCATTCTTTAAAACAAGAATTAGTAGAAGCTTGAGTTATTTTTGATGACACTTCAATAGCTGTTAATAAATACCCAGAATTAGTTAAAAAATATTTTTCAAGATGTATTCCATTATCAGATCATAAATTCGCTGCTCTTCATTATGCAGTTTGGTCAGGATGAACTTTTATGTATATTCCTGCTTGAGTAAAATTATCAGAACCTTTGCAATCTTATTTTAGAATGAATAGAAAAAGTGGATGACAATTTGAGCATACTATTATAATTATAGAAGATGAAGCAGAAGCTCATTACATAGAATGATGTAGTGCACCAAAATACGATGAAGCATCACTTCATGCAGGTTGAGTTGAAATTTTTGTGTGAAAAAATGCAAAAATGAGATATTCTTCGGTTGAAAACTGGAGTGCTGATACTTTTAACTTGAATACAAAAAGAGCCATAGTATGAGAAAGCTCATATATGGAATGGGTTTGAGGGAATATGTGAAGTTGAACAACAATGCTTTATCCTTGTAGTATTTTAGTTTGAGATAACTCAAAAACTGATATGCTTTGAGTAGCGTTTGCAAATAAATGACAAAACCAAGATGTTTGATCAAAAGTAATTCATATTTGAAAAAATACTACTTCTAATATTATTTCAAAATCATTAAGTAAATGAGGTTGAATTTCTACTTATAGATGACTTGTTGAAATAAAACCATGAGCAGAAAATTCAGTTGCAAAAATAGATTGTGATGCTTTACTTTTAGATGAACATTCAGTTAGTGATACTGTTCCTGTAATTATTGTATGAAACAGTAGTTCAACAGTTTGACATGAAGCTAGTGCTTGAAAAATTAATGAAGATGATTTATTTTATCTAAGAAGTAGGTGAATATCAGAAGATGAAGCAACTGCAATGATTGTAAACTGATTTATTTCATGAGTTGTAAAAGAATTACCATTAGAATATGCTAGTGAAATGAACGTGCTTATTGCAATGGAATTTGAAGGAGGTTTTTAATTAAAAAAATTTTTTATGAAATTAGACAAAAATACAGTAATTGATTTAATCAACAGAAAAGTTAGTAAAATATTTATATATTTTTATGATGCCTGATGTAGTTGATTAAAACTAAATATCACTGAGGAATTTGAAATAAATGATGATTTGCAAAAAATGGATTTGAGTACAAGTCCGTTTGATGTTTATGTTGAAAAAAAAGATTATGACAAATTTTCATGAGCAATAATTACAAAAACAGTTGTTGCTGATCATACCTGAAAAGAAAAAGTACGTTATATTTTTTCTAATAAAAGTGTAGAAGATAGATGTTGATGTGGAAGTAGTTTTAGTTTTGAAAAAAAGAAACCAAAATTAAATTTGGATAAACTTAGCGAATTAAAGAAAAATTTTAAAAATAATAATAATAAATAATGTTAATAACAGAAAATAGATTTTATAAAACTTCAGAATTTGATGATAATAAAATTGAAATTTGATCTTGAGTTGTAGCTTATTTTTTTGATGATTGAAAAAAGTCATTAGATATTTATTTGTGAGAAAATTCTAGTATAGAATTTTATTGACTTCTTAATGAATCAAATAATCATGAGATAAATTTTTATCAAAATCATGATAATTCTTCACTAAAAGCTAACTATTTATTACTTTCAGTTGATAATGATAAAATAAAATCAAGAATATATTCAAGAGTAAGTAGTAATAAGTCAGATACTGATATAAAAATATTATCTCTTGTTTGAAATAATTGAGACATAGATATTGATTGAATAGTGGAAATAGATAAATGATTTAAAGCTATAAAATGACATTTGGTAGAAGAAAATTTGTTTTTATGAAAAACTTGAAAAATCAGATGAATTCCAACTCTATTAGTTAGGAGCGATGATGTTGAGGCAAGTCACGCTTGTAAAATCGAAAAAATAAGTGATGATGATTTGTTTTATCTAAGAAGTAGAGGATTAATGAAAAATGATGCCCTAAATATGGTTTTGGAATCAAAAGTAAATACAGTTTTTAATAATCTTATGTTTATAGATAAAATATTTTATTTGGAATTAATTGATTGTGTATTTGAATTTTTAAAAACTAAATTAACCAATAAATAATTGATTTATTAGTTAAAAAAAATATACTAAAAACTGTTATTTTACTAATTTATATAATTTTATATGAAAAAAATTAAAAATTTATTATTAATATTTGTTTTATCTGTTAGTTTTTTTAGTTATTCTTTTGCTGTAAATTCTTGAACTTGAATTACAAATACTTGAACAACTAATTCTGAAGAAAACACAATACCTGAAGAAATATCAGATTATAGTTATACCTATTATTATGGACAAGGATGTGCTTATTGTGCTAATGTTGATAGATATATGAATTCTGTTGACTGATTTGAAAGAGTTGATATACAAAAAATAGAAGTTTACGGTAGTGATGAAAATAGACAAGCTATGTTAGCTGATTGAGAAAGATTATGACTTCCTGTAAATCAAATAGGAGTTCCTTTTTTAATTGTTGATGACGGAGAAACTGAAACTCCAATAATTTGAGATCAACCATTTATAGATTATTTTAAACCATTTTTATGAGAAGCACCTGAAAATGAAAATTTATGAATAATTTTAGCTATTTTATGAGTCTTAGCAATACTTTTACCAGTATTCTTGATTAAATTATCTAGTAAAAATTAATCACATGAGAAAGTTATTTTTATTAGTACTAATATTTTTTTCTTTTTTCTGATATGCTTTAGCTTCAGGTGATATTGGAGCTAGTGTATCTCTTTGAGAAAGAATGAAATTTTTTCTTATTCTTGTTCCAGCAGCTCTATGAGATAGTATAAATCCTTGCGCTTTTGCTGTTATGTTTATATTATTGTCTTCAATTCTTAAAACTCAAAAATCTAGAAAAAAAGTATTGTTAGCTTGATTTTTATTCATACTAGCTGTTTTTATTAGTTATCTAGCAATGTGAATTGGATTATATAGTGCTTTAGCAACAACTCAAAGTGTATTTTACTTAAAACTTTTTGTATGAATTCTTTGAGTATTTATATGACTTGCAAATCTAAAAGATTATTTGTGGTATTGAAAATATTTCAAAATGGAAGTTCCTGATTCTTGGAGACCAAAAATGTGGTCAATTCTAAAAAAAGTTGCTACTCCATTTTGAGCTTTTATAGTTTGATTTTTAATATCTTTATTCTTACTTCCTTGTACTTCTGGACCATATTTAATGGTTTTAGGTTACTTGGCTTCAGAATCAGAAATAATTAACTTATGGTGATATATTTATATTGTTATATATAATCTTATATTTATAATACCAATGTTAATTATCGCTATAATTGTTGCATTTGGATTCAAGAATATTGCTGAGTTAAAAGAATACAAAAGTATTAATGTAGAAAGAATGCATTTAATTACTTGAATTATAATGTTATTAATTTGAATTTATATTTTATTTGATATCTTAGTATAAGATTATGTACAATGAAACTATAACTTATTATAGTAAAACACCGCCTAATAGATGAGTTTTAGATGATTATGATATTAAACATTATGAAGATAATTCAGTTTGCTGAGATGATTTAGAAGTGTATTTAAAAATTGAAGATAATAAAATAAAAGATTTTTCTTTTGATTGAGATACTGCAATTATTACTACTGCTTGTGCTTCTATTTTTTGAGAATCAATTATTTGAATGAGTTTACAAGAAGTCTTAAAAACCGATTTTGATTATATTGAAGATTTAGTTTGAATGACTATTTCTCCAAGAAGAAGGCAGGCCGCAGTTTTATGACTACTTACAACTATTAATGCAATACATTTATACTTAAATGATTGAATTGTGAATGTTTTTGATGATATTATTGATTAAACTATTTTATGATAAAGCTATCAAATAAATGAGATTATGCTATGAAATCAATTCTTTATTTACTTAGAAGTGATAATAAACTTGTAAAAATTTCTGATATTTCAAGGGATTTAAACATCTCAGAATCACTTTTGAGAAGAATTGTAGCATCATTGCACAAAACTTGATTAGTTGATACTGTAAAGGGAAGAAATTGATGATTAAAGCTTTGAAAACCTGCGTCTCAAATAAGTGTGTATGATATTTTAGATTCAGTATGAGAAGAACTTTGAATAAGTGATTGCACTAAATGAATTTATTGTGATAATAAAAATAATTGTTCAACAACACCTATTTATTGAACAATTCAAAAATGATTAAACGGAGTTTTAAAACTATATACTCTTGATAAACTAAAAATTAACGAATAAAAAAAGATAATTCTTAAGAATTATCTTTTTTTATTATAATGAATTTAAATCTATTTTTATTGATGGTCACATTGCGTTACATACAAAAATAGTATTTATATATTTTCATTTAGAACCAGTAGGTTTAACTTCGTTAATAGTTTTAAGGAAGTATTTTAAATTTTCTTCTAATTTATCTTTACCAAATGATAATTTACCAAAGATAGAATGAATATTACCTTGTTTGTCAGTTTTGAATTCAAATTTACCAGCTGCAATTTCTTTTACTGCAGCAACTAAATCATTTGAAACAGTACCAGCTTTTGGGTTTGGCATTAAACCTTTTGGTCATAAAACTCTAGCAATTTTACCTAGATGTCTCATCATTGAAGGAGTAGCAACACAAACATCAAAATCTAATGCTACATCACCTTTTTCTATATCTTCAATTAATTCTTGACCACCAGCAACAGAAGCACCAGCAGCTAAAACATCTTTAGTATTTTCATCAGTAAATGCACAAACTTTAGATGTTTTACCAGATCCATTTGGTAAACTAATTGTAGTTCTTATCATTTGATCAGCATATTTTGGATCAAGATTAAGATTGAAATGAATTTCAACAGTAGGGTCAAATTTTACAGTATTAGTTTTTTCTAATAGTTCAACAGCTTCATCAATAGTGTAGCTTTCTGAATTTACTAATTCTATAGCTTTGTTATATTTTTTTCCTCTTGCCATGTTTTCTTTGTTATAAATATAAAGGTATAGCGAATTTTTATAAAAATTCTTCCTTGATAGGCTGGCATATTGTATATAAAAAACAAAAAAAGTAAAATTTAATTTTACTTTTTTATTATTTTACTGAATTTACAATATTTTCAAAAACTTTAGGATTTGAAATTGCTAAATTAGATAGAACTTTTCTATTTAATTTTACATTTTTTTTATAAAGAGCGTTAATTAATTTTGAATAGCTTAAACCATTTTCTCTTGAAGCTATATTAATTCTAACATTCCATAATCTTCTAAAATCTCTTTTTTTCTTTCTTCTACCGATATAAGCATTAGTTCAAGCTTTCATCCAAGCATTTTTAGCTCTTGAGAAAACTTTTGAATTTAGCATTCTATATCATTTAGTAGCTTTTAAGATTTTTTTATGTCTTTTTTTAGTCATTAGACCTCTTTTAACTCTAACCATCTTAATTAATTGTTATATTTTAATATTAATTCCTACAAATGAGGTAATTGTTGTTTTATTTTTTTTGTTTCACTTGAAGAAACAATTAAACCATATTTATTTCTTCCTTTAGATTTTTTACTTTTGTCTGAAAGTAAATGTCTTTTCCAAGCTTTAGCTAATTTAAATTTACCTTTTCAAGTAACTTTAACTCTTTTTTTAACTCAGCTTCTAGTTTTTAAAGTCATATTTTTATTATTAGTAGTTATAATAATTATTTAATTGGTTTTAACATTGCTATAAATGTATTACCATTTTTCTTAATTTGTCATTCAAGTTTATATACTTCATTTAGTGATTCCACAAAACTATGAATTTTTTCACTTGCAATTGATTCATAATGATTTTCTCTTCATCTTAACATAAGACTTACTTTTAGAGGGTGTCATGCTTTTCAAAACTTTTCTGCTTGTTTTCTTCTTATTTCTAAATCATGATCTCAAATCTTAAAAGTAATTCTAATGTTTTTTAAGTCTGGTGCTCTTCATTTTTGTTTACTTTTTTGTTCTTGTTTTTTTTGTCTGTATAAAAATTTTCAGTAATCTAAAATTTTTATAATAGTCAAATCTCACTTTTTTCACATTTCCATTAGATCTAATTTTTTTTCACTCGCTATTTCTCTAGCTTCTTCCATCTTCATCTCTCATAAATTTTCTCATTCCTCATTAATAAGTTGAATGTTTTTAGCAAAAATATCATCATTTATTAATTTCTTTTTTTCTTTCAAAATGAATAATTTATTAATTAAGATATTGTTTTAATCATTTTTACAAATTTAGCTTTTCTTCTAGAACCATTATTTTTGTGGATTAGGTTCTTTTTTACTAATTTGTCGATTATAGATTGTAATCCAGATTTTACAGTTTTACCTGTTTCATCTTTTTTGTTTACTAAGATTTCTTTTGCAGCTTTTACATCACCAGCTTTAATTGCTTTTTCAAAATCTATTCTAGCTTCTCTATATAAAGATCTGTAATGATCATTTCTAGATTTTCTTTTATGATTTTGTCTTAATTGTTTTTTCGCAGACGCTATTATTGGCATAGACTAATTTATTTAATAATAAAAGTAATTTTGTTGATTAATAAGCCATTTTGGAGGATTGGGCAAATTAATACAGTCTCTTTTGTGCGAGAATTATATTTAAAAGGTTTAAATAGTCAAAACTTTTTATCTAAGTTCTCATCATATTTTTTTAACATTTGAAATTATTTTTTCTATAACTTTAGATTTGTCTTTATCATCTAGAGTTTTTTCGTTAGATTGAATAAAAACTTTATATGTAAGACTTCTGTTTTCTCCTAATTTTTCGGCATTTTCATAAATATCAATCAAATTAACTTTTCTGATATAATTTTTTTCTGATTTTTCAATTGTTTGTTTTAATTTGCTAGCTTCAATATCTTTTGAAATTACAAAATTTAAATCAAAATTATTTTCTTGATAATTAGAAATTTCTTTATATTTTTTTATTCAGAATAATGCATCTTCAATCATTTCAACATTTATTTCAAAAAATGCTACTCTATTTTTTATTTCAAAATTATTTTTTACTTTTGGGCTAATTTCTCAAACATATCATACTTCTTTTCATCTAATTATTAATGCAGAAGTTCTTCAGGCGTGAGAAAAAGTAGGTTTTGAATCTGTATTTTTGAACTCAAAATTAAATATTCATACTTTTTGTAAAAATTTTGAAATAATTTCTTGAATATCATAATACAAAATATCTTTTTCTTCCATTATTACTCAAGATAACATTAGTGTTTCTTTTGTAGAATTATCGCTATTTTTCTTAAATATTTTTTCTA
>JBEPWB010000014.1:0-23567 GCA_041642635.1 bacterium | reverse complement strand
ATTTTTACTACTTCTATCAAAACTTCAAATTCTTTTCAAATATTTTTTTCTATAAAATTTTCTCTCACTTCATCTCAAATAGCTTCTAGCTTCCACATTCTTTCTTTTTTTGTTTGTTCTGGTACTTGATCTGGAAATTTTCAAGCAGGAACACTTTCTCATAAATTATGAGCAGAAAAAGGAAAAGCATGAATTTTTGTGATCAATCAATCATCAACTAGATTATATGTATCCATAAAATCTTCTTCATTTTCTCATGGAAAAGCTACAATTAAATCAGCTCAAATACTTACTTCCACATTATCTTCTCTAACAAGATTTTTTGTTTTTTCTAATAAATTTCTCATGTATTCTCAGTCGTAATGTCTGTGCATTGATTTTAGAATTTTACTAGAACCTGATTGAACAGAATAATGAAAATGTGGATATATTCTTGTGTTTTTGAAAATATCCAAACATTTATCATCTATAAATTCCGGTCACATTGAGCTAATTCTTATTCTTTGCAAATTTGTTTTTTCCAAAATATATTCTAGTAATTCTGCAAATCTAGAGCTTCAAATATCGTTTGTATGTTTTAATCACCAAGCTGACAAATTTACTCAAGTCAAAACTACTTCTTTTCATCAACCATCTACAAATTCATTTATTTCTTCAACAATATCATCTTTGTCTCTAAAATAATGTCCTCATCTTTTTTGAACAGTTAAACAAAAAGTACAAAAACTATCACATCATCATTGAACTAATAAAAATTTTTTTGTATAAATTTGAGGTATTTTTGATAATTTGTTTCTTAAGTTTGAGATTTTTTTTGTTCTTTCTTCTTTAGAATCTTTTATTTCTCTTTTTAATTCTCCAGGTTTTTCATCAAGAATTTCTATTTTTCATTTGTAGTTTTCTAATTCTGGATAGATTTCAAAAAAATCATCTTGAGCATCTCATCTTTTGAACGCTCAACATCAACTTACAAAAATTTTTGAATCACTTTTTTCTAGTTCTAAATCTTTTGCAATATCTTTTACGAATTTTATCCATTTTCTTTTTGCCTTATCTGTAACAACGCAAGACGCCACAAAGATACCTGATTTATCCTTTAAATATTCTGATTTTAGCCATTCATCTGTATAATATTTATTCACTTTACATCAAAAAATTTTGTATTCCATTATAATTTTTATTGTTTATTTTTAAGTTGTCATTATTATATTGTAAAAATAATATTTTAAAAGTAAAAAACTTTATTAAATGAAAGAATATATTTCAGAAAAATACAAAATTTGAATAGATGAAGCATGAAGATGACCTTGGCTAGGAAGCGTAATTGCTTGCAGTCTTTGTTTTAATCCAAAAAATATGCCAGAAGAGGATTTTATTAATAAAATGAATGACTCAAAAAAATTATCTGAGAAAAAAAGGGAAGAATTATTTAATCAAATAATTGAAAAATCTAGATGAGAAAATCCACAATTATTTTTTTGAGTCTGAGTTGTTGATAATTTTTTGATAGATGAAATAAATATAAAACAAGCAAATAGGGAAGCGATGAGAAGAGGTTTACTCGAAATACTTAGAAAAATTCCAAAAGAAAAAATTGCTTGAGTTTTTATTGATTGAAATGATAATTATATTTTTGATGAATTAAATAAAAAACCAGTTTTTGTGATTGGTTGAGATTGAAAAATTGCTGAAATATGAGCAGCGTCAATAGTTGCAAAAGTTTTTCGTGACAAATTAATGAGTCAATATTCTATTTTGTATCCAGATTTAATGATTGAAAATCACAAATGATATTGAACAAAAAAACACAAAGAATATTTAACAGAAAAATCAAAAGTAACTTCTATTCATAGACTTAGCTACAAACCAATAAAAAATATTTTGGAACAAAAACCAAAATTATTACTTCATATTTGCTGTTGACCAGATGCTACTGTTCCAATAATGGATTTAAAAAAAGATTACGAAGTTATTTGTTTTTGGTATGACCCAAATATTCAACCAAAAAAAGAACATGATAAAAGACTCTGAGAACTTATAAAAATATGTGAAATTGAATGAGTAGATTATATTGTTTGAGAATATGATGTGCATAATTTTTTTGCAGAAATAAAGTGATTAGAACATACTCCTGAAAGATGAGAAAAATGTACAAAATGCTATGATATGAGACTCAAAAGAAGTGCACTTGAAGCCAGAAAATTATGAATAAAATATTGGACATCTACTTTGAATACTTCTCCGCACAAAGACCTTGAAAAAATGTTTTCACTTTGAGAAAAATGGTCAGTAAAAGAAACATTTGATGAAAAAAATAATGAACTAAAAGAAAAATTAGAATTTTTTAAAATAGCATTTAGAAAAAATAAATGATTTGAGAGAAGCGTAGAATACACAAAAAAACACAATATTTACAGACAAAATTATTGCGGATGTATTTATTCAGATACTTATCCTTGATGAAAAGAACAATTTTTAGAAAAATTAAACAAAAAAAATAATGAAAAAAGTTTATAGTGATAAAATTATTAATATAGAAAATACTGATAAATTTGATAACAAATTTTTGTTTGAATATTTAGATAGTGATTATACAGCACAAAATGTAGAAGTTTTTTATATTTGAGATTTATTACGCAAAAAAGAAAATACTGAATTATTAAACAATTTGAACTGAAAATTTGCAATGTATAGCGAAGTATATTCTCCAAAAGATGAGCTTGAAATATTTTTGGAACTTTTTGAGTATGCAATAAATAATAATAAAAAAATTCATATTAATTGAATAACTCTAAAAGAAGAGCTAGAAATTTTAGAAAAATATTATACGGATCTTTGATATTTAAGAGCTGATGTTAACTGTTTTGTTCCAGATTTTGAAAAAACTTTGGTAACTGTTTCAGTAAATATAGAAAACTTAATTTGGAGATGAAGTGATTATAAAGCTAACTGAAAAAATATATTTTTTGTTCCACCTGTTAGGGAATCATGACAAAACAAATGAATGTATAAGTGAATAAATAGGTGAAGTATAGCTTGAATTTATATAAAAAATTATAATAAAAAAAATATAGAATTTTTACAAAAAACTATAAAAAATGAACAAATTTTACCTCTAACTTTTGCAAAAGTTTTTAAATATAATCTAGAAAAAATATGATTTACATGAAATATTAAAAGTTTAGAAATAAATTATTAAAAAAGCAGCACTAAGTGCTGCTTTTTCTTTTAATAAATATTTATTTTTATATTTTCTTCTAAAACATTTCTATTTGTAAAATCTATTCTTAGTTTTACTTCATATTCTCATGTTCTTTCATAAGAATGTGTAGGATTTGCTTGAGTTGAAGTATTTCAATCTCAAAAATCCCAAAAGTATGAAGAAATTTGTCCATCTGAACCATTTGAACTAAAATCTATTCATTGGTAAGTTGGGGCACTTTTCATACTAGCTTGTATATTTATTGTTTGTGCTCTTGGTTTTAATATAAGACTTTTTGTTGTAGAGTATCTTTTTCAGTCTCTTGTAACAACAGTTAATTTTATATCATATTCTCAAGCTTTTGTATAAATATGTCATGGAACTACAGCGTCTCTTTCTTCAATTTCTCAGTCTCCATAGTCCCAAATAAATTTTGCTATATTTGAGTCTTTTACACTAGATCTCGAAGCATCAAAACCAACTACAACAGGAGTATATTCACTATTTTTATTAATCACAAAATCCACAATTGCTTCCTTTTGAACTGCTTCTATATAGATTTTTTGTTCTACTTCCACTATATCTTCGGGAATTCTTCTGTGTTGAAATTTTGCTACAAAACTTATAGTATGATTTCATTCAGAATTTATAGCAAGTTCTCAAACTCTTCAAGTAAAATCATTATCTCAATCTGAATCATAATCCCAATCAACCGATTGTAATGTATACAAATTGGAATCTATTTCTATAAATCTAGAATCTAGTTTTATTTCGTTTGGAATTCATAAATTATCAATCATGTATTCGTTAGTATTTGATCTATAGTCAACTTCTTTTACTAATTCATCATCAGCATAAATATCTATTTCCTTTGTAATATTTAATTTCTTTGGAACATTTATGGTTTTCGTTAATGTTTTTGTGTCTCAATAAGTATTTGTCATTTCAACTGTTATTGTTTTGTCTCAGTATGTTTTAAAAATATGTTTTATTTCACTAGACTTTGTTTCATTATTTACTTGTCACTGCTTTGTATATTCTTTATCTCAAATTGTCCAGAAAAAAGATTCTATAAATCATCTTCAAGATCAGTTTTCAATATCATCAACCCTAAAGGAATACTCCATATCATCAACTATTCATCTTGTAAAGTCTATTTTTCATTCTATTTCTCATTTTTCAGGTCATTTTATTACAAAAATTTTGTCTAAAACTTCACTTTCTTTTGAGTTATTTCTAATATACATTCAAATAAGAGTCTCTTCAAAAATTGGATTTGTAATATATGTTTGAGATTCTGCAATAGGTGTATCTAGATTTTCCATTAAATACCACTCAATACTTCATAATTCTTCTAAATCATTAGCATCTAAATTTACTTGCTTAGCTCAGTTTCAAAGCTCTCTTTGGTTTATCTCTACTAAGTAAGAAATATTTATACTAGGAATATCTTCTATAACTTTTTCTATAATATTTCATTGTAAATCCTGTTGGGTAACCGTTAGGCTAACTTCATTAATTCATTTTTGGTCAAAGGTTTTTATAAGAGTTGGAAGTGGAGTTTCAACTATATCATCTCATCCAAAATCCCAAGTATATTTTTGAATTGTATTTCATTGAGACTCTTGAGTGTCTTGAAAAAAGCTCAGATCAAATTTTAATTCTACAGGTCAAATTAAATTATTAGTTTCTTGAACTAATGCTCATACTTTATCAAATTGTTCGCTAATTAATTTTGAATTATCAAAAATTTGAATTTCTCAAAGTGCCATTTCTTGCCAGTTTGGTAATTCGTTAACTTTTCTGTCAATAATCATCCAAGCAGAAGCGGTTGAAAAAGTCATTACAAGTAATACTGCTGAAAGAATTCAATATTTTATTTTTTTCTTTTTGAACTCTTTTTTTGTTAGTAAAAATTTGAATAAAACCATTGAAAGTAAGGCAGTTTCAAAAAACACTAAAATAGAAAAAATAATTGTTATAGCTGAAGATATAAAATTATTTATTTCATTAAGATTAATTCAAAGTGAAGAAAAAAACTGAACATCTTGAACTGTTTGCGCGTTCATTGCAACAAATCAAATAAAAGAACCACCAAGCACTAATCAAATAAAAGCAATAGCTCACACAAAAGTTAGTATTTGAGAGGTACTCATTTTATTTTGTTTTTTTTGTGCTACTTTTTTTTGTTTTTCTTTTGTTTTTAAAAACATTTTTTCACCAAAAGCTCCAGGAACAATTTTTGATAATACTTCATAGTTTTTATTTCTAAGAACAGCTTCTCAGCTTCATTCTTGTTCTTTGTCAACTGTTTCTATTTGTAGTTTTGTAAGACTTTTTGCTTTTATTAAAATATTTGAATAAACAGGGTATTTTATATATTTTGTTTCTACAATAGATTTATTTTTTCTAAAATTTATTTTTATAAATGTTTCATCTGGTTCTAAAGTAACAAAATCGTATCATTTATCTATAAGAATATATAAAATATCTTTTACGGAAGTAATGTTTATATCATAAATAATTTTATCAGATTCTTTTTCTTCTGCTTTTTTTGCTTGTTCTACTTTTTCTTGCTTTGTAATATCCTCTTGTTTTTTATCTTCTTCAATATTTTTTTCTTGTTTTTTTATAGGTTCATCTTTTTTTGAAATATTTTCTTTTTCTTCAAGATTTTGTAAAACATCTTCTTTTTTTTCTTGGGGTTCTTCTTCGTGTTTTTTTTCTACACTTAAATCAGCTAATACATCTTTATTTGTATCAACTTCTTCTTTTTTTACAACAGTTTCTTTTGTCTGTTCAGTGGCTTGATTGTCTTTTATGTTTTGTTTTTCTTTAGTATCTTTATTAATACTATCAGAATTATTTTCTTCATTATTTTCATCAATATCTAATTTTAATTTTGATGGATCAAACATATTTTTTTATTTTAATAAATATTTACAATATAATAACATATTTATTAATAAAATTCCAAAAAATACTCATTGACAAAAATAAAGTCTATTTCTTAATCAAGAAATAGACTTTATTTTTATACTCTGACTTTTTTTACTTCAGCATCACTTTTATTGTCAAAAAGGGGATTGCTAGATTTTTTTTGTGGATTTGGATTTATTTTTTGTGATAAATCAATTGCATCAACCTCAATTTCTTTTTTTGATTGTGATAAACTAAACATTGCTTTTACAACTTTGTATTCTATTTCATTTATCAAATCTGTAAATTTATAGTATGCTTTTTCTTTATAAACAATAAGTGGATTTTTTTGCGCGTATCATTCAAAAGCAACTGATTCTCTAAGTTTACTCATTGAATCAATGTGTCTCATCCACAATTCGTCAATAGAGCTTAGTACAACTCTTCTTTCTAAGTTTGCATAAGCTTCTTCTGAAACTGCTTTTTGTTTTATGTTTTCTAATTCGTCGATTGCTATATTTGTAATATATTCAGCTATATGTTCTTCATTATTCATTCAGTTAATATCATCCATTTCGACTCTATCGTCGATTGCTTCTATTCATAAAAAACTATTTACTCTTTTTATTAATTCTTTGTTTCAAATTTTTTCATTAGTTTCTTCAGTTTCTTTATGTGATTTTGAAAATTCAGAATAAACTAAAGTTTTTATTTGAGAATGTACCATTTTTTTGATATCTTCGTGAATATCTTCAGTATCAAGAATTTTATCTCTTCTAGAATAAATAATATTTCTATGTTTGTTTATAACATCATCATATTCCAAAATATGTTTTCTCATATCAAAATTATGTCATTCTACTTGTTTTTGAACACTTGTAACTTTTCTAGTCAGCATATTACTTTGAGAAAGTGGTTCATTTTCAGGTAATGATTGAAAAACAGGAGAATTAAAAACTCAAAATAACTTATCTCCTCAAAAAATCCTCATAATATCATCATTTGGTGATATCAAAAATTGAGTTACTCAAGAATCTCATTGTCTTCAAGCTCTTCATCTTAATTGATTGTCAATTCTTCTTGTTTCATGTTTTTCTGTACCAAGAATAATTAATCAACCCAAACGAGTTACTCATTCTCATAATTTTATATCTGTACCTCTTCATGCCATATTTGTAGCAATTGTGATTGCTCATTCTTGACCTGCTTTTGCTACTATTTCTGCTTCTTGATCATGTTGTTTTGCATTTAATACACTATGAGGGATGCTTTCTTTTTTTAATCTATCACTCAAATATTCAGATTTTTCAACACTAACTGTACCAACAAGTATTGGTTGACCAGTTTTATGTAGCTCTTTTATCATTTCAATTACATAATCAAATTTTCATTTTTCGTTTTTGAATAACAAATCAGATCTATCTTCTCTAGCAATAGGTTTATTTGTAGGAATTATTAGAGTGTCTAAATTATATACTTTATAAAATTCTTCTGCTTCAGTTGAAGCTGTACCAGTCATTCAAGATAATTTCCAATACATTCTAAAGAAATTTTGAAAAGTTATACTAGCTAGAGTTTTTGATTCTTGTTTTATTTCTACTCATTCTTTTGCTTCAATAGCTTGGTGTAGTCATTCAGAATATCTTCTACCTGCTAAAACTCTACCTGTATGTTCGTCAATTATTTGTACTTCTCAGTTTATAACTAAATAATCTTTATCTTTTTTGTAAACAGCCATTGCTTTTAGAGCATTTTCAACATGATGAATATCATTATAATGTTCAGAAACATAAATATTATCTATTTTTAATATTTCTTCTACTTTTTTAATTCAGTCTTCTGTTAGAGTGGCTGTTTTTTGTTTTTCGTCAATTTTATAATGAACTCATTTTTGCAGATTTTTAATAAGTGCAGAAAACTTCATATATTTACTAGTTGGTTCATTATCAGGCATTGAAATAATTAATGGAGTTCTAGCTTCATCTATCAAAATAGAATCCACCTCATCAATAATTGCGAAAAATAATTTTGATTGAACTTTATCTTTTTTTGAAATAACCATGTTATCTCTTAGATAATCAAAACCTAGTTCATTATTTGTAGCATAAACAATATCGCAAGAGTATTGTTCTTTTTTTATCATTTTTGATTGGCTATTTAAAATAACTCAAGTTTTTAAACCAAGAGTTTCATAAAGGATTCACATCTCCTCAGAATCTCTTTCTGCTAAATAATCATTAACAGTAACAATATGAACAGAATTACCAGTAAGCGCATTCAAATAAGCTGGAAGTGTTGCAACTAGAGTCTTTCATTCTCAAGTTTTCATTTCTCAAATATTTCATTCATTAATTGCTAATCAACCAATTAATTGAACATCATATGGAACCATATACCAAGTTATTTTTTTACCACTTTTTAGTTCGAATTCTTTTCATTCTATAAGTTTACAAGCAGTTTTTACCAGAGCGAAAGCTTCTAGTTTTATTTCATCAATTATATCTTTGATTTTTTTTGAATCTTCTTCGTTTTTAAAATCAAGTCACTCAAAAAGAGCCTTGAATTCAGCTGTTTTATTTTTTACATCTTCAAGGGAATAATTTTTTTGTTCTTCTTCTAGTTTTTTTATTTTTTCAACTAAGCGGCTAATTTCTTTTACTTTTTTTTCGCTTGGGTCTCAAAAAATTGATTTTATAATATTTTCTATCATTTTTTTTATATATTTTTATTAAAGTTAAGCTAAAATATTATATTTAAAATAGTTAATAAATCAAATAAACTATAACACGATTTATATACAAAATAATAAAATATAATTTTGTTTTTTCAAATTCTGTTATATACTATATATATACTTAATTTTTATGAATAAAAAAATGATATCATTTATTACTTGAAAAGTTATTGATTTGGATTTTACTCTTGTTAGTGTTTTGACTTCAGGAGGGGTTGCATATGATATTTGAATTAATGAATTAATATATTCAAAAATTTGATTAAATGAAGAAGTTTGAGTTTACATTTATCACCATATTACTGAAAATAATCAGACTCTTTTTGGTTTTTTAGAGAAATCAGAAAAAAAAGTTTTTTCTGAAATAATAAAAATATCAGGTATTTGATGAAAACATGCTATGCAAATTTTATCTCTTTGAATTGAAAGGTTGAGTGTGGCTGTAAAAAATAGTGATAACACAACTCTAGAAAGTATAAAATGAGTTTGAAAAAAAATGGCTGAAAAAATTATTATGGAGTTAAAAGATAAAGATTTGTGAGTACAAATAAATACTCAAACTATAAAAAATTCTAATAATATTGATTCTACGCTACAATCTTCAATAAAATCAACTCTTACAAATATGGGTTATAATCCAAGAGATATTGATAGAGTTTTATCTACTTTACCAGAAGAATTAAAAGACGCTGGAGATATTATTCCATATGTTATTAAATCATTAAGCTAAAAAATTATGACTCTAGAAATTTTTTTGATAATCACAATTTTTGTTTTACTTGGAATAATATTTTTTCTTGTTGCTAAAAATACAAATTCCAAAAATTATGATTCTGGATCTTTGAAAATGATTCAAGACCAGATTTTGGATATGAATAGAAATATAGATTTTAAGCTAAGTCAAAATAGTCAAAACACTTTAAAACAAAGTGAGATAAATACTAGTATTTCAAGAGATGCTTCAAGTAAAATAGAAGAAATAACTAGAAAATTATCTTCACTTGAAGAAACAAATAAGAAAATCCACGATATAGGGAAGTGATTAGAATGATTAGAAAGTATTTTAAAAAATCCAAAACAAAGATGAGTTTTGTGAGAATATTTTTTGGAAAATGTGCTAAAAAATATTTTGCCTCCAAATAATTTTCAGCTTCAATATGCTTTTTCTGATTGAGTAATAGTTGATGCTGTTATTTTTGTAAAAGAAAAAATTATTCCAATTGATTCTAAATTTTCTCTAGAAAATTATAATAAAATTATTAATGAGGATGATTTGATTCAAAAAGAAATTTATATAAAAGCTTTTAAAAATGATCTCAAAAAAAGAATTGATGAAGCTAGTAAATATATAAAACCTGAAGAATGAACGATGGATTTTAGTTTTATGTTTATTCCTAGTGAGTGAATTTATTATGATTTACTTGTTAATAAAGTAGGTAGTATCAAGTCAAATACTATCGATTTGATAGAATATGCTTTTAAGCAAAAAAAAGTAATAATAGTTAGTCCAACTAGTTTTTACGCTTACTTACAAACTGTTATGCAAGGGTTAAGAGCACTTCAAATTGAAGAAAAAACAAAAGATATCAGAAACCAAGTTTCAAAACTTTCAAGTCATTTGTCAGCTTATGAGGAATATTTAGAAAAGCTTTGAAATAGTCTTTGAGTGTCCGTAAATCATTATAATGCAGCTTACAAAAAATTTAATCTAGTAGAAAAAGATGTTATAAAGATTACTGGAGAAACTAATAATGAAAAATTAACTTCAATAGAACTAGATAAACCAGAAAACAAGTAAAATACTTGTTTTTTTATTGTTAAAAAATAGTTGAAAAATTTATATGTAAAAATAATATTATGTTAAGTATTTTTTCTTGTTAGACTTTTGTGTTTTTTATTGTATAAATAAGTATTTATTTTAATAAAACCACTTAAAATATTAATCACTTTGTTCTTTTTAACATTTTGAAAATTTTTATTAACATGCTTGTTCTAAAATTGTTAGCATATTTTGAAAAAATCATTAAATTCTATTGCGTATGTTGATTTCAAAATCAACATTTATATTTCTTTATTTGAATATATATATGAGCTTAGAAAAAATGATGAAAAGATCAGGGGAAATTGTATCTTTTGATTTAGAAAAAATTATAAAAGCAATAGAAAAAGCTATGGATTACGTTGGTCATGAAGACTTGGGTGACGCTAAAAAAGTAGCTAAAAAAGTAGAAAAAAAATTAGACAAATTTTGTAAATCTCATGAGTGATTTGTTCCAGATGTTGAAGATATTCAGGATGTTGTAGAATTAGAATTAATGAGAAGCGGATTTCATGATGTAGCAAAAGAATATATTATTTATAGACAAAGAAGAAAATACGAAAGAAGAAGAAGTATATTTAAAGAAAGAATAAATTTAAAGCCATACGAATATCCAGAATTATTAGAATATGTTGATGCTATTAGGCATTCATATTGGCTTCATACTGAGTTTTCTTTTACTTCTGATGTTCAAGATTTCAAAGTAAATGTTACTCCATCAGAAAGAAACGCTTTGCAAAACACAATGTTAGCAATCGCTCAAATCGAGGTAAGTGTAAAAACATTTTGGTGAGATGTTTATAAAAAATTACCAAAACCAGAAATTGGTTCAGTTGGTCAAACTTTTGCTGAAAGTGAAGTTAGGCATATGGACGCTTATTCTCATTTATTAGAAATACTTTGATTAAACTCAGATTTTGAAAGAATAAAAGATATTCCAGTAATTGATGAAAGAGTTAATTATTTACACAAAGCAGTTAAAAATGCAAAAAGTGATGACAAAAGAGAATATTCTCAATCAATATTGTTATTTTCACTTTTTATAGAACATGTTTCACTTTTTTCTCAATTTTTGATAATAATGGCATTTAATAAACACAAAAATATTTTTAAATGAATTTCAAATGTTGTAGAAGCAACATCAAAAGAAGAACAAATCCATTGATTATTTGGTATAGAATTAATTAATATCATAAAAGAAGAAAATCCAGAATGGTTTGATGATCATCATAATAATATGGTAAAAAAAGCTTGTATTGAAGCTTATGAATCAGAATCAAAAGTTATAGATTGGATATTTGAACAATGAGAATTAGATTTTTTACCAAAAGATGTAATTAAAGAGTTTATAAAAAATAGATTTAATAATTCGTTGACTTCTATTTGATTAGAAAAAGTTTTTGAGACTGATGAAAAAATACTTGAAGAAACAGATTGGTTTGATGATGAGATAATGTCGACTAAACACTGAGATTTCTTTGTTAAAAGATCTGTTAATTATAATAAAAGAAGTAAGTCAATTACTTCAGATGATTTATTCTAATTCGATTTTATTTTAAAAAGGAGATATTTATATACTAAAACTACAAAAGTATGGAATGGTTAAATGAATACTCAAGAAAATTTCTTGATAACGGTTACTTGATTAACTGACAAACTGCGGAGGAAAGAATTAGATTTATAGCTGATACAGCTAAAAAAATATTAGATAAAAAATGATTAGCAGACAAAATTTATGAATATACTGCTGCTTGATATTATAGTTTTTCTTCTCCAGTTTGGTCAAATTTTTGACTAGATAGATGATTGCCAATATCTTGTTTTGGTTCTTTTGTTTGAGATTCTATGGCAAAAATTTTGCACTCAACTGCAGAAATGGGAATGATGAGTAAGTATGGATGAGGAACTTCAGGTTATTTTGGAGATATTCGTCCTAGATGATCAGAAATAACTAATAATTGATTTTCATCTGGTTCAGTTCATTTTATGCAATTATTTGATAAAAATATAGATATTGTTTCTCAATGAGCAGTTAGAAGATGAAGTTTTGCTTCATATTTGCCATTAGAGCATCCTGATGCTTGAGAATTTTTAGAAATCTGAAAAGAATGAAATCCAATCCAAAGAATTACAACCTGAGTTACTGTTTGAGATAAGTGGCTTCAAGAAATGAAAGATTGAGATGCAGAAAAAAGATCACTTTGGGCAAAAGTTATTCAATCTAGATGAGAAATGGGTTATCCATACATATTTTTTACAGATAATGTAAATAATAATACTGTAGACGTTTACAAAGACAAAAACAAAAAAATTTATGCTAGTAATCTTTGTACAGAAATAATGCTACCTTCAAGTGATGATGAATCTTTTGTTTGTTGTTTGAGTTCTATGAATATTGCAAAATATGACGAATGGAAAGATACTGATGCAGTTGAAGTTATGGTATATTTTCTAGATGCTGTTATGCAAGAATTTATAGATAAACTAGAAGCTCTTAGAGATTCTGATGATTATAATGATAGATTATCTTTTACTTTTATGGAAAAAGCATATAACTTTTCTGTAAATAATAGAGCACTTTGATTATGAGCTCTAGGTTATCACTCTTATTTACAATCAAAAATGATAGCTTTTGAATCTCCAGAAGCTGTTGAATTAAATAAAGAAATTTTCAAATTAATTCAAGATAAATCTTACCAAGCTTCAAAAGATTTGGCAAAAGAATATTGAGAAGCACCAGTTTTAAAATGATACGGAAGAAGAAATACAACACTTAATGCTGTTGCTCCAAATACTTCATCAGCTTTTATTCTGGGGCAAGTTAGTCAAAGTATAGAACCTTGGTGGTCAAATTCTTATGTTAAAGATTTAGCAAAAATGAAAGTTACAATCAAAAACAAAGAATTAGAAAAACTATTAGAAGAAAAAGGACAAAATACTAGAGATGTTTGGACTAGTATAAGAGATAGAGATGGCTCTGTTCAACATTTAGAATTTTTATCTACTCATGAAAAAAATGTATTTAAAACTTTTTCAGAAATAAATCAATATTCTATAATTGATCAAGCTGCACAAAGACAAAAATACATTGACCAAGGTCAATCTATAAATTTAATGATTCATCCAGATACTTCAGCAAAAGATATTAATGCACTATATATGGATGCTTGGGAGCAAGGTATAAAATCTCTTTACTACCAACATTCAAAATCAGCTGCTCAAGAACTATCAAGAAAAATTTCTTGTGTTTGATGTGAAGCCTAAAAAATAAATATATAATTTTTTGTTGCAAAAAACTATATATTGTGTATCATAGTTTTATGTGTACACAATATATAGTTTTTATTTTTAAAAATACTTTTATGACTATTTACAAAGTTAGAAAAAGAAATGGAGCTATTGTTACTTTTGATAAGCAAAAAATAAAAAATGCTATAAAAAAAGCTATAGTAGCATCTTGAGGTGATAATTTTGATCAGTTGGATTTTATAGTTGAAAAATCTATCTCATATTTAAAAAAAGAAATATGAAATGGAATTCCTTGAGTTGAAGATATTCAAAATTCTATAGAATTAGCTTTAATAAAAGAATGACATGATATTGTTGCAAAAAAATTTATATTATATAGAAAAAAAAGAAATGAACTTAGGGAAGATAAAAATGTAGTTATAGAAGTATGAGACTCTATGGAAGAATATTTATACAAATCGGATTGGAGAGTAAATGCAAATGCGAATTCTGGTTATTCTTTATGAGGAATGATTTTGAATATTTCATGAAAAGTTACTGCTAATTATTGGCTCAGCCATATTTATCCAAGTGAAATATGAAACTTACATAGAAATTGAGATTTACATATACATGACTTAGATATGTTTTGCGGTTATTGTGCATGATGGAGTCTTAGACAATTATTGGAAGAGTGATTTAATGGTAGTGATAGTAGAATAGATTCTGCTCCAGCTAAAAATTTACAATCGGCTGTAAATCAGATGATAAATTTTTTATGAACTCTCCAAAATGAGTGGGCATGAGCACAAGCTTTTTCTAGTTTCGATACCTATCTAGCTCCATTTGTTCATAAATATAAAAAAAATCTTTATAAAGAATTAGAAGAATTATGAGTAGTTTTTGAAAGTGATGAAAAAAGAGAGACTTATATTTATAAAAAAACTTATAAATATGTCTACCAACAAATGCAAAATTTTATTTTTTGATTAAATGTTCCTAGTAGATGGTGAACTCAAACTCCTTTTACAAATATAACACTTGATTGGTCTTGTCCTGATGATTTGAAAGAAAAATCTTTATTTTTAGGTTGAATTAATGCTTGAGAATATGAAAAAAAATATTGAGAACTAGAAGATGAAATGAGAATAATAAATAAAACTCTTATTGATGTTTATGTTACTTGAGATAATAATTGAAGAGTTTTTACATTTCCAATTCCTACTTATAACATAACTCCTGATTTTCCTTGGGAAGATTCATTGGTGGATGATTTATTTGAAATGACGGCTAAGTACTGACTCCCTTATTTTCAAAATTTTGTATGAAGTCAATATAAAAGAATAAAAAGAGATGATGGTAGTTTTGACACTGTAAAAAATCCGGATGCTTATACCCCGGGGGCTGTTAGGTCTATGTGTTGTAGGCTTCAGCTTGATTTAACTCAATTAGAAAAAAGATGAAACTGACTTTTTGGTAGTGCTGAAATGACTGGTAGTATTTGAGTAGTAACTATAAATATGGCTAGATTAGGTTATATTTATAAATGAGACAAGGAAGCTTTTTTAAAAAAAGTATGATACTTGATGGATCAATGAAAAATTTCTTTAGAATTAAAAAGAAAAACCGTTTCAAAATGGCTGAATGAATGACTATATCCATATACTTATAGGTATTTAAAAAGTTTTAGAAATCATTTTTCAACTATAGGTCTTAATTGAATGAATGAAGCAATATTAAATTTTACAAATTGAAAATATGATATAACTAGTGATTTTTGAAAAGATTTTTCAATGGAAGTTATTGATTTTATGAGAGATAAATTAAAAGAATATCAAGAAGAAACTTGAAATCTTTATAATCTTGAAGCAACTCCAGCAGAATGAACTACTTATAGGTTTGCAAAGGAAGATATAAAGCAAATCCCTAATATTATCCAAGCTGGAACTAGTCAGGCTCCATACTATACTAATTCTTCACAATTACCGGTATGATATACTGATGATCCGTTTGAAGCATTGGAAGAACAAAATGAACTTCAATGTAAATATACAGGTTGAACTGTTTTACATTTATATATGTGAGAAAGGTTAAGTGATAGTTTATCTTGTAAGAATTTTGTTAAGAGTGTTATATCAAATTACCAATTACCTTATATAACTATTTCTCCAACTTTTTCAATTTGTCCAAAACATGGATATATTGAATGAGAACACGATTATTGTCCAAAATGTGATCTAGAAATAGGATATGATTGAGAAAAATTTGATATAGAAACTAGAAAAATTTACACCGATGATGAACAAAAAATGAAAAAAATAGAAAAGGTAAATGTTTAAATTACTAAAAAAAAATTTTATATTTTAATAATTCTTTATTATGGAAGCAATAAAAAGTTTAAGAATTCCTTGTCAAATTTATACAAGAGTTATGGGGTATCATAGACCTGTAAGTAGTTTTAATATAGGTAAAAAATCTGAATTTTATTCTAGAAATTATTTTAAAGAGCAAGAAATAAATAAAAAATTTATAAATAAATATTCTTAATTATGGATATCTCATGAATAACTCCTTTTTCTCTTATTGATTATCCTTGAAAAGTTTCATGTGTAGTTTTTACTCCTTGATGTAATTTTAGATGTGGTTATTGTCATAATAGTGAGTTTGTATTGCCAGAAAAACTAAAAAATATTTACAAAAACTTAATAACCCAAGATGTTTTTTTTAATTTTTTAGAAAAAAGGCAATGATTACTGGAGTGAGTTTCTATTTGCTGAGGAGAGCCTACTATTCATAAAGATTTAAAGAATTTTTGTAAAAAAATAAAACAAAAATGATTTTTGATAAAACTTGATACAAATTGAAGAGATTCTAATATATTAAAAGAGCTTATAAGTGAGTGATTAGTAGATTATATAGCAATGGATATAAAACATGAAATATGAAAATTTTCAGAAATTGCTTGAGTTGATATAAACGAAAAAGAGTATCTAAAAAGTATAAAAGTTATTTTATCTTCAAATATAGACTATGAATTTAGAACTACAGTTATTTCAGGAATTCATACTAGTGAAAATATTGAAAATATTGCAAAATTTATCTCATGAGCAAGAGTTTATTATATTCAGAATTTTAAACAATGAAATACTTTGGAAAAATGATTTTCTTGAAAAAGTTTTAGTATAAAAGAATTAAATTATTTTAAAAATATTTCATTAAAATATATAGATAATGTAGAAATAAGAAATTAATATAGTACCCCTAAAAAGATATTTAATATTGAAAAATACTATATTTAGTTATAATAAAATTAACTATATTAAATATATTAAATAATTATAAAAATATGTATTGTATTAATTGTTGAAATGATAGTACAAGAGTAATTGATTCCAGAGTTTCAGATGATTGAAAAACAATAAGAAGAAGGAGAGAATGCGAAAATTGTCATAACAGATTCACTACTTTTGAAAAAATAGAAATTATAGATCTTATTGTTGAAAAATCTTGAAATAGAAAAGAAAAATATAACAAAGATAAATTAGAAGATAGTATAATAAAAGCTTTAAATAAAAGAAATTTAAGTGTACACGTGATTTCTGATATAATAAGAACATTAGAGTTTAAATGGATCTGAAAACAAGAAATAAAAGCAAAGGAAATTTGAAAAAATGTTTTAAATGAACTCATAAAATTAGATGAAGTTGCTTATATAAGATATGCATCAGTACATTTGAATTTTGAATCGGCAGAGGATTTTATCGAATTTATAAATAATAGAAAATAATATTAATTTTTTTATGTCACAAGAAATGCAATCAAACCTTATTTTTAACCCAAAATGAGATGATTCAATATTAAACAGAACTATTATAAAGTGAAATACTACATGATTATTTCAATTAAATTCTGTTAAATATAACTGGGCAAAAAGTCTTTATAAAGTTATGGTTGGTAACTTTTGGATTCCAGAAAATGTAAAATGATTAGGAGAAGATGCTAATCAATACGAAAAAGAATTAAATGAAGATGAGAAATTAGCATATAGATGAATATTGTCTTTTTTAATATTTCTTGATAGTATACAAACAGTAAATTTACCAAATTTTAATGAATATATAACAGCTTCAGAGGTGAATTTATTACTCAGCATACAAACTTATCAAGAGGCTATACATTCAAAATCATATGCTATTATTTTAGAATCTATAATAAAGCCAGAAGAAAGAGATGATATATATTATTTTTGGAAAACTGATTCATTTTTGTTAGAAAGAAATCAATTTATTTGATGATTATATCAAGATTTTTTAGATAATCCAAGTGATAAAAATTTTTTTAGAGGTATAATTTGAAATTTTTTGTTAGAAAGTATTTATTTTTATAATTGATTCTCATTTTTTGATACACTTGCATTTCAATGAAAAATGGTAGCAACTGATAGAATGATTAATTATATTAGAAGAGATGAGCTAACTCATGTTACTATTTTTGCTAATATTATTAAAGAAATAAAAAAAGAATTTCCTGAAATATATGATGAAAATATGATAATTGATATGATGAAAATAGCTGTAGAACAAGAAATAAAATGGTCCAAACATATCTTGTGAAAAAATATTAAATGAATGGAGAATGAAAATGTAGAAAATTATACAAAATGGTTAGCTAATGAAAGGTTATGTTTGTTATGAATAAAGCCTATTTATGAAAATATACTTAAAAATCCGTACAAACATTTGGATAGATTACATGATAAATAATAAATTTTAAGAATAAAAAAAAGAAGAAAATTAATTTTCTTCTTTTTTTATCTCATTTTATCTTCGTGAATACTATTAGCTGCCAAGCATCATTCTGCTGATGACATAATAGTTTGTTTAAATTTGTTTGAATTTGTAGTAACATCACCCGCTGCATACAATCATTTTACACTTGTTTCTTGTCTAGCATCAACTACTAAACATCCTTCTTCATCTTTTTGTAAATCCATATTTGCAACTAATTCTGTTTTTGGAGTAGTTCATACAGCAACAAAAATTCAATCCGCTTTTAATTCTTTACCTGATTTTAAATTTACTCAAGTCATTCATAAAGCATCTCAAACTATTTCTTCAACTTCTTCGTTTAAAACCATTTCAATATTATCTCTTTTTTTTGCTAAATCTATCCATGTATCCTCAGCTCTAAAAGTATCTCTTCTGTGAACTAAGTAAACTCTATTACAAATATCAGATAAATATAGTGCTTCAGTAAGTGCTGTATTTCAACCACCAACAATTACAACATCTCTTCATTTAAAAAACATTCCGTCACAAGTAGCACAATAACTTACTCATTTTCACATAAAAGTATCTTCTCATTTTGCTCATAAATGTCTGTGAGAATTACCAGTTGCTAAAACTACGTATTTTGTTTTGAATTCTTTTCATGAACTAGTTGTAACGTGAAAATGTTCTTTATGTTTTTCTAAACTAGTAACCATTTCTTCTAATATTTCACTTCCAGATTCTACAGCGTGATTTTTAAAATCATCCATTATTTGTTTTCCAGGAGCTGAAACTATTCCTGGCCAATTTTCAACTCTATGAGAAGTAGCTAAGGCTCAACCTGGTTGTCCTCAAATAATTAAGTTTTTTATTTTATATCTACTAGCATACATTCAAGCAGGATATCAAGCTGATCAAGCTCAAATAATTATCAAATCATAATCCATATTTTCCATTTTTTGTTAATTTTTATCAGTTAAATTATTTTATATTAAATACTAAATATTTTCAAATTTTTAATTTAACAAGAATTGTTCTCATTAAATATGTCATTATAATAATTATTTACTATATTTTGTAAAGTGTTTTTTTGTGTTTTTTTATTTTTTGATTATTTTGGTATTATATTTATAATGATTAAATAAATTTAGAAGATAAAAAGTATTTTATGGGTAGAAAAACGAGTGAAAGAGAACTGGAACAAATTCAGCAAAATCTTGAATATTCTAATAAAGAATTGAGAGTTTTTGTTGCAGATATTTTGCCAGAAGATTTCGAAATTAGAAATAGTATGGAGGATAGAATGCTAGAATTAGAAAATCTTGTTAATACTTATTGATGAGTTGTGATTGTTAAGCATATTCAAAATAAATCAAAACCAGATTATAAAACATTTATTTGAGAATGAAGACTTGATGAAATTATTGAAGAAATGCAAAGGCAAGAAGCAAATATTTTGATTTTGTGAAATATTTTAAAACCAAAACAAATTTATTCAATTAATGAAAAATTAAAACCAATTTGAGCTAAAGCTTGGGATAGAATAGATTTAATATTAAAAATATTTGAAAAAAATGCCAAAAGTAAAGAAGCAAAATTACAAATAGAATTGGCTTCTATAAAACATATGTGACCTCGTATTTTTGATATGTGAATGGAGCTTTGAAAACAAGCTTGAAAATGAAGCTGAGAAACAAATACAGAAATAATGAAAAGACACTTGCAAAAAAGACTTATTTCTATCAAAAAAGATTTAGCACATTACTCAAAAGTTAGAGAACAACACAGACAATCTAGATCTAGAAAGTGAATTTCTACAGTTTGAGTTGTAGGGTATACAAACGCTTGAAAATCTACGCTTACAAATTCTCTTACAAAAAAATGAGTTTTAGCTGAGGATAAGCTTTTTGCGACTCTTTGAACAAGTGTTTGAAAAATGTTTATAGAGTGAACTTATGATGAAAAAACTCATAAATTTATTCCACCACAAGAAATTCTTATAAATGATACAATTGGATTTATTAGGGAATTGCCACCAGAATTAGTTGATGCCTTTAAATCTACTCTTGAAGACTCTATTGAAGCAGATTTACTACTTCATGTTATTGATTGTAGTGATCCAAAATTAGAAATAAAAATAAAAGTTGTTGAAGAAATTCTTGAAAATATTTGAGCAAATCAAAAAAGAATATATGTTTTTAATAAAAAAGATTCTCTTCCAGAATGAGAATTTGAAATAGAATCTTGAGACGAAAAAAAAGTTTATAAAAATAAACAAGAATATTTAAATGAAAAATATTCTCATCTGAATCCTATTTTTATTTCTGCATCTAATAAGGAAAATCTTGAGAACTTAAAAACTAAAATAATATCTCATTTAAATTTAAATTAATATGGAAATAGAAATATATCAAATAATTATAATAGTTTTTTTTATATCTATAATTATTTATTGATTAACTGTTATTTTTCAATTTTCTAAAAAAAGAAAATTAGATAATGGTAAAATACTTTTTTATAAAAAACTTATAAAAAAAACCTCTTCTTTAAATAGTGACAAAGAACAGATTGTTGAGTATGATAAAATTTTTCATAATATCTTAAAGGATTTGTGATATGAATGAACTTTTTGAGAAATATTAAAAATATATCCAAATGAAATTGATAATATAGAAAAAGTTTGGGAATTACACAAACTTAGAAATAAATTAGTTCATGATTTTGATTTAATATCTCCACAAATTTTGAAAAAAAAGTCTAGCGAATATAGAAAAGAAATTAATAAATTTTTGTATTAATTTAATTTAAAAAAAATAATATTAAAAAACACAAAAAAGTCTAAAAAAGTCCAAAATTTTAATATAATTTTAATGTCAGATGCGTATAATAAAAATACTTTGAAAATAATATTTTGAATTTAGGAGAGCTCATATATATTATTTTCAAAGTATTTTTAAGTTTATTGTAATTAACCTTAATATCAAGTATTTTGATATTAAAAATTAATACTCTCAAAGAATTTTTATATTCTTTGTAAAAAATGCTAGTTCATCTAGCGTTTTTTTTATTTCTTCATTTTCTAACTCACCTTCAAATTCTAACAAAAAATAATAAGTAAAACTTCATTTATAACTAGGTAAACTTTCTATTTTTCTTAAGTTTATTCAATTTGTTGCAAAAGCTCATAAGCATTTGTACAAACTAGATGGAATATCTTTTGCTTCAAAAATTATACTGATTTTTTTTGATTTTTTTTGATAACTTACTTTTGAATCTTTTTTTGCTACAATTATAAATCTAGTTGTATTTCATTTTTGGTCAGAAATATTTTTTTCCAAAATATTTAATCAATATAAATTTGCTGCTTTTTCTGAACAAATAGCTCAAACTCATTTTAATCATTTTTCTTTTATGTATTTTGCAGATAATGCAGTATCACTAAAATTTTTTGGTTTTATATTTTTATTTTTTAGATAATTGTGACATTGTTCTAGGGCAGGCATTTGAGAATAAGCTTTTTCTATGTTTTTTATATCAGTTTCTAGAGAACAAAGACAGTGATTTATTTCCAAATAATATTCTCAAATTATAGAGTAATCATATTTCAAAAAATTATAAATATTTTGATGAATACTTCACATATAAGAATTTTCAATCGCTAAAACTCAAATAGAGTTTTGGTCAATAGATTCCCAAACATCAGAAAATTCTGGTTTTCAAATTATTTCATCAATCTTTATATTTAAATCTTTTACTATTTTTTCAGAAGCTATATTCATATAACTTCAAGGATTTCATTGGTAGTATATTTTCATAATTATTTTATTTCCCAAGTATTTAAATTAAATTTTTTGTTATCAATTATCATATCATTTTTTATAAAATCTGATAAAATTCATTCTATAATCTCATTATTATAAATATTTTGAATTTTTACTTTTTTGTTTAAATTTTCATTAATTTTTTTGATTTGTTGTCAGATTAGATAAATTATTTTATCAGTATATTCTTGTCAGTCTTTTGTATTTTCTCAAAAATAGGTTGCTGTTTCTTTTACTGTTTTTATAAAATTTTTTTCGTCTTTGTTTTTTATATAATTGTTAAATTTATTAGTTGTTTCCATAAAAACTTTGTGAACTTCTAAAACTTCTTTGTTATAAATCTGAATATCAGAATAAAGTTGTGGATTTTGATTTAAATATCTTGCAACAGACGAAATCATTATTTTGTAAATAGGAGAAACAAAATCTAGAGATTTTTTTATGTCTAGATTGAGTTTTTTTATTGTTTCTCAAAGTACAAACATATCAAAATGAGTTAATCCTTGAACTACCGCCATCATTTTATCATGTTCTAGCGGAGTTGTTTCAATTATTTTTGCATTTTTTTGATTTAAAAAATTTTTCAAAAACAAATATTCTTTTTTTTGTTTTGTTTTTTCATCAGGAGTAAGTACAAATATTTGCCCACTAATATCATTCACATAAGGTCAAAACATTGGATGAGTTGGTATTATTATTGCACTTTTTGGAGAATATTCTTGCAAATATTTTGTTGGTCAATCTTTTATTGAAGTAACATCAAGAATTATAGAATCTTTTTTTGCTAAAGGAGCTAATTCTTTTATTGTTTTCTGCATAATTGAGATTGGTACACAAAAAACTATTATATCAACTTTTTTTATAATTTTTTCATTATCTGTAGAATATCATACATTTATTTCTTTTGCAGTTTTTTTCAGTTTTTCAATATTTCTAGCAGTTATTGTAATATTTATTTTATTCTCAAAATTATTACTTAAATAATTAGCTAGCCATTTTCAAAATCAATCACTTCATCAAATTATTGCAATATTTTTCATTATCTTTTTTATAAAAATATTATTTTTCTTTTCTT
>JBEPWB010000013.1:0-24530 GCA_041642635.1 bacterium | reverse complement strand
AAATAAGCATAAATCATCATATGAGTTATATTTCATAAAAGCATTGGTATTAATGCTTTTTTATATGGATATCATGATAATCATGCAGAAACTGTTAATATATCATTTGGAAAAGGAACAAATCAAGTATACAAATAAATTATTATTGGCATAAAATAATTATTTCTTTTTTTCAAAAATTTTGTTAATTTATTCACATATTTTTTATATTTTCATTTAACTATATTTCTTGATTTTATTCAAAAATAATAAAATATAGAATCTCAAAAAGTTATACCTATTCAAGTTGCAAGTCATATAAAAAAAGCATTTGATCAACCTGTTATAAATGTTGCCATAATAGCAATAAGAGGATATCAAGAAATACTTGAAAATCATCAAATTGCTGCTATTAAAAAAATTACCAAGTAAGTGTTTTCAATTCAAAAATATCAAACAATCTCTTCAGCACTAAAAATACTAAGAACAATTCACATTCATACAAAAAATGTGATTAAAAAAATTATTATTAAATAATTTTTTGTTAGTAATTTTTTCATTTTTGAATAATATAGTTATAATTAGTACTTATAGTAACTAATTATTTAAAATTTAAAAACTTTATTATGAAAAAAATAGCTTTATTAATGGTTTTATCATTATTTTTAGTTTCTTGTAATCCTGACGTTACTGATAACGAAAATAATAACTGAGTAAATAATCAAGAAGATAATTCTAATGAAGAAAATAATAATCAAAGTAGCAATATTTATAATTTTAATGACTCTGAAAAAGAGATTAGATGAAATGCATTATTTGATGATGACAAAATAATAATCAATTGAGAAGCTAGTTGATTATGGTTTTTTGAAGCTGATTTTAGTGTTGAATTATATCAATGAAACCAATTAATTAATGAGACAGTAGTAACAACTGAAGATGATTGGATGACAGAAGATTATATCAGCATGAATTCTGTAATTGATATTTCAGAATTAGAAAATAGAGAAAATTTAAAATTAGTTTTTAAAAAAGCTAATCCAAGCTGATTAGAAGAAAATGCAATGTATAAAGAAGTAGAATTATATTAAAAAAAAACTAGGATAAAATCCTAGTTTTTTTTAATTAAGATCAAGATATTGATCCATTCTAATTTGCCATACAAATTCATCAACGTGAGAAACCAAAATCATAGCTCACTTAAAATTATCAAGTGCTTTTGCAATAACTGGAATATGTCTAAAATTTATATGATTTGTTGGTTCGTCCAATATAAGAACTCAAGGTTTTAAAAACACAAGTCTACAAAATGCAACAAGTCATTTTTGTCACTCTGATAAATCTCAAATTTTTGTTTTCATTATATCTCAAGTGATTAAAAAACCTGCAGCTTTACTTCTAAGCTCTTGCTCCCCTAATTCTTCTGGAGCAGTTTGTCTAAGACAATCATAAACAGTTTGCTCAAAATCTAGATTTGAAAAATCTTGTCTATAATATCAAATTTTTACACCTTCACTTAGTTTACAACCTGTTTCATCTCAAGATACAATTTTTTCTAATAGAGTTGATTTACCAATTCAATTTGGTCAAGATAACAATAAATGATCATCTTTTCTCAGTTTTATTTCAACATCTTTTTCAACAACTTTATCATCTTTAATAATATGAACAGAATTTATTTCTAATAAAACTCATCCGATATCATCTTGAAGAGGAATTTCAAAATCTCTAATTGTTTTATCTTCTTTTCTAACATCAACTATATCATCTTCCATTTCTGAAGCTGCTTCTCTCATTTTTTTTGCAACTTGTCTAAGTTTTCATCATTTGTGAGCAAATTTTTCAGCTTGATCTTTTTTTGCTTGGGCTTCTTTTGCAAGTCTAGCATTTGCTTGGTTTTCTTTTTCTTTTTTACGCTCGATTTGTTCAACTACCGCGTAATAATCTCATACAAATTGTTCAATTTGTTTAGTATGAGAATCCAAGTATAAAACTCAATCTGTAAAACTATTCAAAAAATCAGCATCATGGCTAATTACAATAACAGTTTTTTTATAATTTTGTAAAAAAGTAGTTAAGTGAAATATTCCTTCAATATCCAGATTATTAGTAGGTTCATCTAATAATAAAATATCAGGATTTTGAATAAGTGCAGCTCAAAGCAATAATCTAGCTTGTTGTCCACCAGAAAAATCTTTGATTTTTTTATCTAATGGAGCTTTTAAATTTACAACATCTAAAACTTCAAATATTTCTTTATCAATATTAAAAGCTGATTTATCTGGATAATATTTTCTAAAAAAATCTGATACACTAAGTTCTTTATCTTCTTGTAAAACTACTTGGTATCAAGTAGCTATTGTTAAATTTTTATCAATATTAATGGCACCTGCTTTTTTTTCTAAACTACCATTAATTAGTTTAAAAATTGTAGATTTTCAAGCTCAATTTTGTCACATAAGAGTAATTTTTGCTCATTTTCTAACATTAAAACTAACTTCATCAAGTATTGGTTTTGTTATATCGTAATTAAAATCAACTCATTTAAAACTAATTACAGTTTCTGTTTTTCCACTCATTAAATTATTTTATTAATATGTAATATAAAATCATTTTACTCAAAAATAAAAAATAAAAAAATAAAAACTAGATTTTTTTTAAAATCTAGTTTTTATTAATATTCTCATCTACTATCCATCGCATCAATTACTCTTTGCATAGCAATAGTATAAGCTCAGTTTCTCATAGAAGTATTTAATTCTTTTGTTTTTTCATATACCTCCAAAGTAGCTTTTTTCATCTTTTTCTTCAATTTTTCATCAACCTCATCTTCTTCCCAATAAAAATTCATATCATTTTGAACTTGCTCAAAATAACTTACCATAACCCCTCAAGCATTTGCCAAAATATCAGGAATAACAAGTTTTCACTCATTAAATAATATTTCATCTCATTCTGGAGTTACAGGTCAGTTTGCAAGCTCTAAAACTATACTTGCTTTTATTTTTCAGGCATTATCTTTTGTTATTTGATTTTCCATTGCAGCTGGAACCAAAATATCACATTGCTTTTCTAATATTCAATTATCAGTTGTTTTTTCTAATCATTCATAATCATTAACTGATTTTTTTGAAGTTTTTAAATCGATAATTTTATTAATATCTAAACCATCTTTATCATAAACTCATCATCTAGAATCAGAGATTCAAACTAATTTTGCTCATAATCAAGTTAATATTTTTGCAAATGTTAATCAAGCATTTCAAGCTCATTGTACAATAAAATTAATATCTCAAATATGTTTATTTTTTAATTCTAAAATTTCTAATAAAGCATAAACTCAACCTTGAGCTGTTGCTTGTGATCTTCATTTTGATCAACCAACACAAAGTGGTTTTCAGGTGAATGAACCTGGAGAAAGCTCTCAAACTAATTTTGAATATTCATCCATCATCCAAGACATTATTTGTGGATTTGTATTCACATCTGGTGCTGGAACATCCTGAGTTGGTCAAATATATTTATATAATTGTCTAACATATCATCTAGAAAGTCTTTCTAATTCTCAAGCAGACATATCTCTAGGATCTACAATTATTCATCATTTTCATCAACCAAGTGGAATATCAACAACAGCACATTTAAAAGTCATCCACATTGATAGAGCTTTTACTTCATCTCTATCAACTGATGGATGAAATCTTATTCATCATTTAAATGGTCATCTTGAATCATTATGTTGGCTTCTAAACCCCACAAAAGTTCTTATACTTCAATCATCCATTTTTACAGGAATACTTACTTCCAATACTCTTTTTGGAGTCGAAAGTAATTCAATATGAGAAGAAAAATCATCATTTTTTCACGATAATGCTATTGCATTTTTCATTTGTTTTTTCACACTCTCATAAGCATTAACTTTTTCATTCATTTCTACAAAAATTATTTATTAATAATAATTACATTTTGATTACAACTTCTTCTTCTGAAAATCTTACTTTTGGTTTTTCGGCATATTTATCATCTGCACTTCTGTAACCAATTGGTAGTACAACAACAGAAGCTAAATCTTTTTCTCCTAGACCTAAAATTTCGTCATACATTGATGGATTAAATCCTCCAATAGCACAAGAATCTATTTTCTTTCTAGCTAAAGTATGCATAACATTTCCAAGAGCAATATTAACTTGTTCTTTTGCCCAAATCATTTTTGAAGTTTCATCTAAATTACCCAAATATCATTTTATCATATTTTCATACCCTGACAAATCTTCTCTACTAGCTCAAGTAATTTTTACTTGATTATCAAAAAATTTATCAACATAATTATCATCTAAAGTTTTTACTCTAGCAAAAACTAACAAATGAGAACTTTCAGTAATTTGAGCTTGTCCAAAACTATGTTCTCTTAATTTTTCTTTTAATTCAGGATTTTCAATTACTATTAATTTCCAAGGTTCTAATCAAAAACTTGATGGAGTTAATCTAAATGATTCGATTATTTCTTCCATATCTTCTTGTGAAACTTTTTTTGAAGTATCAAAACTTTTTGTTGCATATCTCCAGTTTAAATCTTTTATTATTTCTGACATATTTTTATTTTTTAAAACTTAAATTAGCTATATTTTGTATAGTAACTATATATTATATATTTTTTAAAATTTGTAAAATTTTTTTTATAAAAAAAATAATAAAAGTAATTTTTTATTATTTTTGTAACTCTATGTAGTTGATTTTTATTTTTTGTGTTCTAAAAATTACTTCAAATTCTGTTAATTTTTTTGTGTTCAAAACTTTCATATCATTATCATAATCATAAGAAATTTCAAGTATTTTCCATTTTCAAAATTTTTCTAATAATTCAATCGTAGAATCAAAATATTCCCTGTGATCAGTTTTAAAAATAACTTTTCAACCTACTTTTGTTCTGTCATATAAGTCACTAATAAATTTTTCACTCCAAAGTCTATGTTTTTTTTGTCTGTCTTTATTTGCCCAAGGATCTGGGAACAAAACATAAGTAAAACTTAATTCTCACTTAGCAAAAACTTTATCGATATTTTGTCACATTGTTTTTAATAAAACAAAATTTTTTCATCAACTTTTTAGAGTTTTATCAGCAGTAACAAATAATCTCTTAAATCTTATTTCTTTTCAAATATAATTTTTATCTGGATTTTTAGCTACTTCTCAAGAAAAAAAATTTCCTAATCAAGTTCAAATCTCCAAAATAATTTCGTTATCATTTTTAAAAAATTCTCACCATTTTCAAGCATTTTCAAAAGCTTCATTTTCATCATCAAAAATATATGGATGGTCTTGAACTTTTTGTATATATCAGTTAAATTTTTTGTGTTTATCAGTTGGAGTCATAATTTAAATTTCTAAATTTTTATAATGTTTTATTCTATAATTTTTCTTCATTTTTAAAATAGTAATCACATCAAATCTTATTTTTTCAAAATCTAAATTATTTTTCAAAACATAATATTCAATAGTCTTTCTAAATTTAAAAAGCTTATTTTTTGTAATACTTTCTTCAGGAGTTCCATATCTCAAATTTTGTCTAAATTTTACCTCAAAAAAGCAAGTAATTTTTTGGTCGCGAGCTATTATATCGACCTCTCAAAATCTTCCAAATTTAAAATTGTAATCAATTATTTTGTATCACTTATTTTGCAAATACTTGATTGCAACTAATTCTCATTCATCTCATTTATTTTTTGTAGTTGTCATTTTAAAAATTTTTAAAATGGAGAGCGTTTTTATATTATATTTTTCAAAATTTCTTGGTTTATATCTTCTATAGTTCTCATTTTTCAAGATTTTTCACAATCAATTTTTATCCAATTATATTTTTTTGATATTTCATTTGCTGATATGTGAGCATTTATTAGATGATTCTTATCTTCTTCGTGAAGATCCATTTTTTTATCTCATTTTAGATATTTTCTTGATTCTTTTTTTAAGACTAATTCTTGACTAATTTCAGGAGTAACATTCAAAAAAATAACTTTATCTGGTCTTGGAATTCACATTATTTCAAACTCCAATTCTTCTAGCCAATCTAAAAATTCTTGTCTTTTTTTCTCATCAAAAATTTTTCCAGTTTGGTGAATCATATTTGCAGAAACATATCTATTACTGATTATAAAATCATAACTTTTTATTTCTTCTCTAAGATTATAACTATCATCAAATCTATCAATAGCATAAAAAATACTTGCTTGTTTTGCTGTCAAATCAGTTCAATATCATCAATTCAAATATTTTTCAACAAAAAAAGAAGATTTTTCTCAATATCTAGGATAATCAAGAATTTTTACTTTTTTTCATAATTTTTCTAATTTTTCAGCAACAAGTTTTACTTGAGTACCTTTTCAAGAACCATCAAGTCAATCAATAACTACAAACATTTTTATATTTTTATTTATTTAATTAAGCTCATTATACATTATTTTTGAAAATATAAAGTTTTTGTGATAAAATATTTATATATTTAAAAATAATTATAAAAATATGTCTAATGAAGTACCAGATTTTTATAGAGATCAAGCTAGTGCAATAGAAAATGCTCCTGCAATCAGAGAAATGCAAAGTACATATTCAAGATTTTTGGATGCGTATTTGGAAAAATCTTTTGATGAATGAATTGATAAATGATTATTATCACTAGTTCAAGCAAATTGAGACCAAATAAATTTTAAAAATTTTTTGGATTATTTATTACAAAACGAGCAAGAAAATTTTAGTACAGATGATGTTTATCAGCTAGCAGAGCTGAGAAACGAAGTAATTAATCTTAGAGAAGAATTAGAAGATTTAGGGCCTAGAGATTTTCAAATAGTTTGATGAAGTATGTGAAGTTATGAATTTATATGAAGTGATAGTTTTAATTATTTAGGAAGAAATTTTTACGAAGTAAATATTGATTTTTCAAAAGTTAGTCGCCACGAAGTTGCTTCTTGGCTAAATATTAGAACACAGTTTGATAGATGAGACAAATTTTATATTCATTATGATTGAAATAATGTTATAAAATATTATTCTGGTAGAGATTTTAACAACAGAAGATTATTATGACAAGAAGTAATTAGTCACAAAGAAGAAACTGTAGTTAGCTGAAATACTATTTATGAAAGAGGTGCAGAACAAGATGTTTATTTGAGAGATTTGGGAATGAATTTGGAAATAAAATTTTTTGAAAAAAGAGAAAGATAATCTTTCTCTTTTTATTTACAAATAAATAAATATACTTAAAATTAAATTAATTAAAATAATAATTTTAAAAAAATATGTCCATCAGCGAAGAACTAGAATCAGCCATAGATATTGTCGATTTGGTTAGTAGATATACTAGCCTAAAAAAAGCAGGTGCAAATTACAAAAGCGTCTGCCCTTTTCCTGGTCACAATGAAAAAACACCTAGTTTTGTTGTAAGTCCTGCAAAACAATTGTGATATTGTTTTTGATGTCATAAATGAGGTTGACCAATAAAATTTGTGATGGATATTGAAAATTGTGAATTCAAGGAAGCAATTGAGATTCTTTGAAACTACACATGAATAAAAGTAAACACAAATTTTAATCAAGAAAAATTTGAAGAGAAAAAAAATATGTATTCTCTTTACAGAGATGCTACAAATTATTATAAAAATGCACTAAAAAATTATCCAGAAATAAAAAAATATTTATTTGATAGATGATTAAATGAAGAAATAATTGATAAATTTGATTTTTGATACAGCGATTCTTGAGTTGAACTTTATAATTATTTGAAGAAAAAATGATATGAAGACGAACAAATTTTTGACTCAAAAATTTTTCTAGATATCAAAACAAAAAAAGACAAATTCATAAACAGAATAATTTTTCCAATACAAAATTCTAGATGAGATTATGTAGCTTTTGCTTGAAGAATTTATTGAGAATGAGAACCAAAATACTTGAATTCTCCTGCTTCAAATTTTTATGACAAATCAAATATTTTGTATAATTTATTTAATGCCAGAACTCATATAACAAAACAAGACTATATAATTATTACAGAATGATATATGGACGTAATTGCCTTAAATAAATGAGGTTTTTATAACTCTGTTGCTGTTTCTGGAACTGCACTTACCGAAAAACATTTAACTCTTATAAAAAGACTTACAAAAAAAGTTTATCTTTGTTTTGACTGAGACTGAGCTTGAGAAAAAGCAACAAAATCAAGTTTAGAAAAAATGAAAAATGAATGATTTGAAGTAAAAATTATAAATTTACCTATTTGAAAAGATCCAGATGAAATAATTACAAATGATTGAGATTTTTGAGAATATATAAAAAATGCTCTAACGCCAATTTGATATTATATAGAAAAATCAGAGTTCAATACAAACTCAATCGATGAAAAGAAAAAATTATTAATAGAACTGCTAGAAATAGTAAAAAGTTATTCTGATGATGTTGAAAAAGATTTTTATCTAAAAGAAATTTCTAATCTCTTAAATATTAATCAAAATATTATTTATGACACTTTTAATAAAATAAAATTCAAATCAGTTAACAAAAAAAGTGATGGTAACAAAAAAATAAACCTTACACCAACTCAATTATCTATTTGATACTGTTTACTTGAAGAAAAAAATATAAAAATATTCAAAGAAAAAATACTTTTTCCAGAAGCAATAGACAAAGATTTAAAATGAATATTAGAAAACTGACCCTCATATATTGATAAATTAGAATTATCAAAAAAAGAATTCTATAAATGAGTGGCATTAAAAATTGAAACGGATCAAGAACATGCAAACAAAGAACATTTACATGAAGAAATAGACAAAATGATAATGTGATTAAACAGAGAAGTTTATAAAAGTGAAGTAGAAAAATTAAAAAGTTTGATGAATAAATGAGATAATGAAGCCTTAATAAAATATACAAAACTACTAGAAATATGAAAAAAAAGCTGAATAAAATAATTTTTCTTGATTATTTAGCTAATTTTGATATAATAAAAAACACAAGTAAAGAATGTAATTATTCTTAAAAAGATGAAAAAAACTAATAAATAATACTTTTTTGCTCCTTCTAAACAAAAATAACAAAGAAGGAATTTTTTGTGTTATTAATTTTCAATTATTTATATTTGATAATCATATAAGCTAAATGACAGCTAAAAAAGATAACAATAATTCAAAAAATAATAGCCAAGTAGAAGAAGTTTCTTTGGATGATTTAGATTTAGACGTACTAAAAAAAGCAGTAAAAGCTAACAAAAGTAAAATAAAAGAAGATTTTGAAGATGATGAATTTTTAGACGATGAATTTGAAGAATTTGAAGAAGAAATCTTATGAGAAAAAGAACCTACAGAAGAAGAACTAGAGGAAATTAGAAAACTAAATATTGAAAAAGAATTAGCTGAATTACAAAATCTTGAAGATGATGATGAAATAGCATTAGCTTTAAGAAAAGAAAAATGATTAAGTAAATTGCCAAAAGATAGATCAGAAGATAAAAGAAGAGTTTGAAAATGACTTAATGAATTCATTGATACAAAAGTTCCAGAAAATATTATGGAGTGAATGCCTGAAGAAATTCAGGAATTAATGAAAAAAGGTAAAAAATATTGAAGTGTTACTCAGGATGAAGTAATGGCAGCTATACCAAATGCAGAAGAAGATTTAGATTTATTAGACGAAATTTATACTAGATTTTTACAACTAGATGTTGATATTGTTGACAATATGGATAAATCTAGCTTGTTTAAAACTGATGAAAAAAGAAAAAAAGAAAAAACAAATATCTCCTTGTCAGAAATAAGTGATGATTCTATAAGAATGTATCTTAACGAAATCTGAAGAGTTGAATTATTGTCATGAGAACAAGAAATAGAACTAGGTAAACAAATTAGAGCTTGAAGCATGGAAGCAAGAAAAACTCTTGCAGCTGCTAACTTAAGACTAGTTGTTAGTATTGCTAAAAAATACATGTGAAGATGACTAGGTTTACTTGATTTGATTCAAGAATGAAATGTGGGATTATTTAGAGCAGTTGATAAATTTGATCCTGATAAATGATTCAAGTTTTCAACATATGCTACTTGGTGGATAAGACAATGAGTTACAAGATCAATTGCAGACCAAGCAAGAACAATTAGAGTTCCTGTTCATATGATAGAAACAATTAACAAATTTACTCACACTTATAGAAGATTAACTCAAGAATTAACAAGAGAACCATTAATGGAAGAACTTGCAACTGAACTTGACATGGATATAAGAAAAGTAAGACAAATAATGAGAATTAGTCAAGATATTTTATCTCTAGATTCTCCTGTTTGATCTGAAGAAGATACTTCACTTTGAGATTTTATAGAAGATGATAAAAACCCTACTCCAGATGCTCAAACAAATATAAATTTATTAAAAGATAATTTATATCAAATGCTTGATTTTCTTACTCCTAGAGAAAGAAAAATTATAATAATGAGATTTGGTTTAGATGGTTGAGATGTTCATACTCTTGAAGAAGTTGGTAAAGAATTCTGAGTAACAAGAGAAAGAATTAGACAAATTGAGGCAAAAACTCTAGAAAAATTGAGAGAACATCCAAATGCGGATAAAATAAAATTCTTTTAGAATAAAAAAAATATAACTTTTTTAAAAAAAGTTATATTTTTTTATTTCATATTAAACAACGGAGGTGGTCAAGATTGTATTAATGGATTATACCTTATAATAAAAGGATAATTTTCATAATTATTATTTCTTTTTATTTCATATCACCTTCTTGTAAAGTTTAAATCAAATTTTTGAGAAATATCTAAACTACAATTTATTGTTACAAAATATGGACACAAATAAGGATTTTTTGTAGATCATCAAATTGTATTATTAGAAAATAATGATCAATATAAATATAATTGTTTATCTAAATTATCATAAGTACCTCAATTTTCTGGTGACAATATTCTATCCAAATAATTTGAACTATTAATTTTTGAACTATCTGTACTTATCAAAGATTTATCAGCATATAATACTGCATTAATCTCTAAAACATTATTATCAATAAATATATTACCTCATCTTCATTGAATATCTTTTAAAACAGCTATTCATAATATATCACTATTTAAATTGTTAGCTAATATGTTAGATTTTATATATAAGTCTCATCATTCAATCAATATAGTTTTAGCTCATGAATAATTTGGATTATTTAAATTTAATTCTACCAAATCTCATCATAATCAACCAAAATATAGAATATCTCCTATTCTTTTTCATGGAGAATTTTGATTTAAGTTATTTATCTTTTTTGTTCAATTATTAGGAGTAACCTCGTTTATTAATCAATAAGAATTTTTTCTTATTTCTTGCTGTAATTGTGACTTCTCTAAATTTCATATTACACTATAATCATTATCTGATTGTCAAACAACTAAATCCTCTTGTTTTTGACTATGTGTTAATCAGTGAATTTTAACTCATCTTTGAGAAGTATTATCTCAACCAGCAAATCATACATATCTATCCATTCAGTAAATATCTGAACTATAAACTGATTGTTTTCAATTTATTAATGCTCTAATATGAGTTGCAAAATAAGTATTTTGTTCTGCTAAATTAAGAGTTCAATCCTGAGTAACTTGAGTTATTATATCACTTGTACTTGTTCAAAAATTAGTCAAAGAATTATAATTTGACTGTTTTCAACTAACTACATCTGTCCAAGAATTTACTGTATTTTTTTTGTATCTTAATTTAAGTTTTGAATGTGCTTTATGAGCTAAAGAATCATAATAACCATATTCTAAAAATATATTTTTTGTTCATCAATTATTTACCGAAATATTTGATTCTTGAGTACTTCAAACAATTATTCAATTTTCTAAAATACTTCAAGTTATATTTGTTGTATAAACAGGAGAAAAATCAAATTTTATACTTCAATATAAATCGTCAACAGTATTTTTATCAGATAATTTTAAAGATATAGAATCTATTGAAAAATTTCAATCAACAAATTGTTGTCAATTAGTTTTTGAACTATCATAAGTTGGAGAATAAACTCTAAATATTAACAAATAATTTCAATTATTATTTGTTTTACTCGAGATTGTATTTGAAAACTTTTCTTGTCAGATAGATAGACTTGAAAAATTAGTATTGTCAACTCAAGTAACAGATACTCAAGATTCTCAAATTTTAGAGTATTGATTTAAGTACAAAGAATTATTATAATCAAAACTTATATTAACTGACCTCAAAAGACTTCAATTAGAACGATAAACTGGAACTATTCTATTATTAAAATCATCTCTTAATGAAATTGTAAGATTTTTATTAGTTCAATCAGCTATTTCATTTACAAAATTTAATGGTGAATTTAATGATGAATTTGTTGAGTTATAATATCATGCATAAGCATTATATGAAAAATTAGTAATATTATTAGTACAGTTTCAAGCTTGATCACAAACTTCAGTAATCAAATATTTATAAGTTCTATAATTATTTGGATCCCTATTATTATCAATAATAGAGATATTTTCAGTAGTTGTAAGTGTAGAATTATTAGAAGATTTAATTCAATTATAATTACCTGGAGAATCATGTTTTTCAAATCTTCCTTCTATCCTATTTATTGGAGATCATCATGAATTATCAACAGAAACTGTAACTGATTGACTATTAGTTGCTTTAAAATATCAATTATTTGCAATAGATGTTGAAACATCAGATGCTGAAGGTGGAGTTCTATCTATTTTTACGGTTCTATTTCAAGATGTTTCAATAGAAAAATTTCATGCGACATCTCTAAGAATTATTCTATATTGATATGCAGTATGGTTAGATAAACTAGAGTCAGTACATGAATTTCAACCTGTTTTATTTACACATCATGATAAGTTTGACCAAGATCACCAAGAAGTAAAAGATGGGTTATTTGCACTTACTCTTCTTTGAACAGTATAGTTTTTAAATCAAGATCAACCTTTATCATTATATCAAAACGAAATTGTAACACTATTAGTGTTAGTCCATCAATTAAAGTAAGTAATTGATCAAGTTGGATCAGAAGAATCCCACTTTAAACAATACATTGTTCAAGAAGGTGTTTTATTAAATTTTCAACTAATAGGCGTCAAGCTACTAGAGTTATTTGTTACGGCAGCTTCTCAATAAGTGGGATTACTTCATCCATAACTATCTCAATCAGATGGACAATGTTTTAAAATTGGAGCTCATGGTCAAAAAGAAACAGGAGTATTTCAATACCACTTTGCTTCAACGCCAATAGAAAAAACGAAAATATTTATAATTAAACTGAGAAACAATAAAGTTTTATTTTTCATAAAAAAAGAGAATATATTTTATAATACATATATTCTCTCATAATTTTAATAAATATGCAAAAAAAATAATACTAATATCTTAAATTAGGATATCAAAAATTTACACTTTTAAAATGTTCTAATTGAATTAACTTTGCTTCTGATAGTAACTCTTTAGAAGGATTTAATTCTTTTATTAAATTATCCATCAACATTATTACATAATCTATTTCGTTAGATATCTCTTTTCACAAATCAGTTAATATAGCATATTTTTTTATAACTTTTTGTAAAAATTTTGTTTTTATATAATACAAAACTATTTTTTCAAACCACTGCTTATTATCTCAAAAATGTCATTGCTTGTATGCCTTCATTATAATGTACATAGTTGGAGCAAATGCGTGATATCATATAAATACTCAGTGGATAGGTCTAGCATCCGGCCTGATAGCAGAATAATAATTTTGCTCTGTTGTATTTAAGATAACTGGATCAAATTGCATTATTAAATTCAGTTTGTTATGACTAGATTCATGTATAATTGCTTCTAAATTATTTATTTCCGGATTAAGAGAATCAAGAGTATATCACAAATAAAGATGTCATATTGCTTCTTTATAACTAGCTGAATTATGAACTCAATAAGATGTTCACAAAGGAACTATTTTATTAATTATATAATTTAATTCTCTATAAAATCAAAAATCAATATTTTTTAACAATAAAAAAGTTTTATTATAAACAGAAATCCATTCTTCTTGTTTTCTTTCTCACCAGCTAAGCATTCATCCTGTATTTTTGTGATCAGGATGGGCTTCTAAAAAATTATAAGGATTTGAATCATTTGTAGTTAATCTTATATTTGTTCAATCTATAAGACTCCCTAAATTCATGTTTAAATTAGAGCTATCAATTCATTCTGTCAAAAAAAATTCTATTTGACTTTTTAATTTTTCAATAAATAAATTTTTATCTCATAAATGTTGTTTTTTTCATAAAACTATTTCTTTTGTTAAAAAATTTATAATAGAAGATTGTTCAGTATTCAAAATAAAATCTTTAGAATTATCAGAAATTAATAATTTTCTAAATTCTGATTCTAAAATTCAATAATCACAAAGTTTTAAAATATCGTTTTTTAATTTTTCATAATATTTTTCCAAATAATTTTTTAACATTAAATTATTTTCAGTTCACAAAACATAATAATTTAATTTCATAAAAATAAAAATAAAGTTATAATTAATATTAATTATAACTTTAACTAAAAATATGCAATATTATTTTCTAATAATGCTTTCTATTCCTTTTTTATGGATAAATTTTAAAATTTTAAAAAAAGATTTAAGAGAAAAAAAAATACCAAATAAAAATTTATTACAATTAATTGGTTTAATTCCATTTTATTATATTTATATATTTTGGTTTTTTGAAATAAATATAATATTTTTCTTGCTACAGTTATTTTTAACAACTTTAATCTGATTTTTATTATATTATTTTTCCATATGGAGCGCTTGAGATGCAAAATATATAATAGTATTATGATTATTTATTCCGCAATTTTGAATTATAAATTTTATTTGAAATATAGCTTTAGTTACACTATTTTATTTACTTTTATATTTTTTTTGGTTTTATATATCAAAAATATTTAAAAATAAAAAAGATATAAAAGATATTTTCAAAAATATAATAATTGATATAAAAGAAAAATCAAAATTCCAAAAACTAAAAAATAATAAATCCTTAAAAAATAACTTAATAAATTATTTAATATGATTTTTTGTAGTATTTATTAGTGTACGTTTAACAAGAATATATTTTTTGAATGGAATAATAACAAAATATAATATTTTAGAATATAGAGAAATATTTTTTGATAACATATATTATATAATATTATTTTTAATAATTTTTAGCATTTTTTTTATTTTACTGATAAAATTTATCTTTTGATTGATTATAAAAAGAATAAAAAAAATAATTGATATAAATTCTGATTTAATAAAAAAAGTATTATTAATATTTCTTAGTATTCTAATAATTATTTTTGTAATAATAGAATATAATATAGATAAAAATTTGTTATTTAACAACTTAAAAATAATATTTACTCTCTATTTATTCTTATATTTTTTAACTATTATTTTAAAATATTTATACAAAATAACTTTTCATTATGCAGAAAGTATTGTAATTGATATCAAAAATTTAAAAAGTTGATATATTGTAGATAAACAATTTTTAGCAAACTTATTTTGACATCAGTATGCACTATGATACAAAGAAAGTGATGAAGATGAGGAAGAGTTAAAAAATAAAATATTATATCCAAATCCAAAAAAATACTTTTTAAAAATTCATAATCCCCTAGATGAAAACACAAAAAATGAATTAATAAATATTTATAAAATCGTTAACGATTATCATAATACAAATAATTACCAAATAAAAATTATAAAATCTTTTGATTTTGCAAAATATATATTTTTATGATTTTTGATAACCTATATTTTTGATAATTTAATTATGGTATTTTTAGTAAAATTTTTCATACAACAAATAAAACAAGTCTTTTAAAAGACTTGTTTTATTTGTTGTACTATTTGTAGTAATTTTGTTTTATCAACTTTTTGAGGATAAACATTTACAAAATCATAATATTTTTTATGTTCATAAATTCCACTACATATAGAATTTAAATCACACTTTTTACATTCTGGTAATTTTTCATGATAAAAATCAACTTCTCTTATTTCTTCTCTAAAATCTAAAAAATGTATTATTCTCTCTTCTTTTTTTACTATTTTTCTAGTTTCTGTACTTGCCCACTCAAATCATCTAATATAACAAAGTGGCATTTTTTCAACTCTAAAAGTTCTTCATGTCTCTGATAAATGTTGCATTGCATTATTTAAAGACTTATGAAAATTATCAAAATTAGGTAAAGTTGACCGAGCAGTGGAAGTTTTTCTCATCATTTCAGGATCAAGATTATTCCAAACAAAATGATTTATTGGTGGAAATGTTTTCGTAAGAAATTTTACAGTTTTATCTAAATGAGTTTCATTATAATGATTTATGACTGTATTTATTTGTACTCTCACTCAATTATTAAGAGCGTTGGTAATACTCATCATTAATTTTTTCCAACTTCATGGTGTATCAGTTAAAAAATCATGTATTTTATCATAACAAGAATAAACAGAAAAGTGAACCAATTCCAAACCAGAATCTGAAAGTTTTTTTACAAAATCTGGATTTGAACACATCATTCAATTAGATATCATTCTATTTCAAAGTCATATTTTTTTACTATATGCTATCCAAGCTGGCAAATCTGGTGAAAGTGTTGGTTCTCATCATGTAAAAATAACTCAATTATATCACTTATTTTTAAAATCATCTAAAAGCTCAATTCATCTTTCATAACTAATATTATTTCAGTTACTTGGATTTGAACAAAAGTGACAAGCATTATTACAATGTCTATTTACTTGTATGTATCAAATATTTGCCATGATTATTTAGTTATAGGTTGTAATATTTTAAATCAATAACTCCTTATAAAATTAATATGGATTCATTCACATTCATTATTATATTTGCAAGTTTTGCATCTAAGTGATTTTTTTCTATATAAATTTTTTATATATTTATAAGTGTAATCTTCCAGAGTATTTTCATCTTTTATATCATTATAATTTTGGTAAATTCAACTTCATCACAAACATTTTGGAATATTTATTAATTTTTTATCAAATGAATCCAAAGTCTGTTGAAAGTCTTGAAAAGTAGCTCAATATTTTTGATAAACAAGACTTGGGAACTCCTCTCAAGATATTACTTTATATTTAGTGTAATCAGTTTTTTTAAAATCTTTATTTTTTAAAAAATCATGACAATATTGATTTTGAAAACAAACATCGCATGCACTCCCATAACATTCAGGTTTTTTTTCTCAAGAAGATTTAATAAAATCATCAAACATATGATATCATTCTCACATTGTTTCAGACTTTATTTTTCTAGGATCTTGAATCAAATCTTCATATCACTCAAATGCTTCTGGATAAAATCTGTTTGTCCACATGTACATTCAAGGAATCCTAGATAATTTCCATGTTTCTTCCAATTTATCTTTGTATTCTCAAACATTATAAAACAAAGTATTTTTATATTCTGCGAATCATCTTCAAAATGGTATTATCTGTAAAATATCATACTCATATACTCAAAATCTCATAAAAAATTTTACGATATCTGGTAAAAATCAAACATTAACTTTATTAACAACAATATCTATGTTTATAATAATTTCTGGATAATATTTTTTTATATAAATAAGTCACTTAAGTGATTTTTTGAATGCTCAAGGAGTAGCCACAAGATAATCATGAAGCTTAGGATTATGTCAATGAAAAGAAAATGTAACTTCTTCTAATCAAGAAGAAAAAACTTTTTGGCAAAACTTTTCATTTTCAAACATATTTCAGTTTGTAACAGTTTGAACTCTATCATATCAAATTTCCTTAGCATATTTTATATATTGAGAAAATTTTGGATTTATACTAGCTTCTCATCATGAAATAATAACTCTATTTTCATATCACTCTTTGAATCAATTTTTTATTTCATTTAGAACTTTATCACTATCAGGAAAAGTTCAGTTTTGTGCTTCGCTATCAAGACAAAAAATACATTTATTATTACATGCAGACGCTATTCTAACCCAAACACGATTTTGTTTTGTTGTTTTTTCCTTTGCCAAAAGATTTGATTGATTTTCCATATTTTTATTTTGATATAAATAATAAAACTTTATTTTCAGCGTATTTTTCTCAGACGAAACTTAGCCAATTTTTATAAAATCACAAACAAGTATCATTATATTTACACTTTTTACATAAATTTATTTTTGTTTTTTCTTTCCATAAATATTTATAAGAATCCAAATTAGACTTATTCAAATTATTATTTATGATATCATCATTTAATTTTTTCATTCTTTGATGTTCAAGATTATATTCAGGAATATTTAAAATACATAATGGTGGTGCTGTAAAATGAAAATCAGGATAAATTTTTTCTATTTTACAAAGATTTATAATTTTATAAATCTCTTCTAACTCTTGTTTATTATAAGTTAATAAAACTTCTTCTTTATTAATATTTGCATATCAATTTGGCTGAACTAATCAAAAAGAAACTTTTTTTGTATCAAAAAAACCATTATTTTCTTCTGATTCCAAAATATCAAAAAATCAAATATTTTTTAAATATTTTATATATTCATAAATCTGGTAGATATTTATTTTATTTATAACAATATTAAATGAAATCAATATTTTTTTATGAAAACCTGAATTGTAAATATAACTTACCCATTCTTCAAATTTTTTAGAATTAAAAAAAATTCACATTTTTTTATTCAAATCATCACTTGATCAATGCTGAGCTAAAAAAATTTCATTCAATCACGAATCGTATAATTTTTGAGTTAGATTGTTATCTAAAAACATATTTGTTCAATTTGTTTGAATTTGGATATTTCAAACTCAAATTTTTTTTGCTAATCATATATAGTATGATAATTTTTTATTCAAAGTTGGTTCTCCTCAAGAAAATGATAAGGTTAAATTTTTTCTTTGTTCAGTGTTATATTTTTTTACCAGACTCAATATTTTATATATTATTTCTTTATGAGAAATATCTTGAGTTCAATAATTATTTGTCATTAAAACATTACAAAATTTACAACTCCAATTACATTTATAAGTAATTCTTATTATTTCATTTATATAATTTTCTTCAGAAGAATCATTATCTTTATAATTTAATTTCATATTTTTTTGAAATATTATTTTATTATAGGCTTAATTTCACTCAGTCAATATAGTTCATTATAATAAAAAGCAGGTCACCAACAAGAATTATTATAATAACATTTTTTACATAATTCTACCTGTTTTCTTTCCCTAGGAGAATTTTCATAATTAATAAAATTTTCCCTATCTGCCAAACTATTATCATTATTTACTTTTAATCTAGATTGATAATCAAAGTCATCTGTTAATTTTAAATAATCTTCTATTTTTTCTTCTGGAAATACACAAAAAGGAAAATCTGGTAATTTAAGATTTAAAGAATTTTTCTTACAAAAAGCTATTATTTCTAAAATAACTGGAATACATTCCTTATAACTTGGAGCAATATGGTTTTTTATATGTTCTAAAGAATAATATTCTTCATCAATATCTGGATAAGTAACGGAAATATTTTTTATATTATTTTTAAGAGAAAACTTTACCAAATCAAAAAGATAATTCAAGTTATCTGGTGTTATAACAATATTTGCTTTTAACATTTTTCATTTCCAATATCTATTAATATTTTCAAATACTTTTTCCCAATCAACATAGTTTTTTGTTCTAGAAATTTTTTGTTGTTGTTCAACTGTAATTCACTCTAATGACAAAATAAGTTCATCTATATAAGGTAAAAACTTACTAGCTTGAGCTTCTAGATGAAGAGTAGTACAGTTAGTAGTTACCAAAACAACATATCATAATTTTTTTGCCAACTTTAAAGCATCAAAAAAAACTCACTGAATAAAAGGTTCTCCTCACAAATAAGTAACATGATTATATCAAAGTTTTTTAAATTTTATCAATTTTTTTAAAATCTCTAATTTACTAACTCTAACATTCCAAGATTCCTCCATTGTTGGAAATTCCATACAATATGTGCATTTTTGATTACAAGTCCATCAAACATATATCTCTAATCTTTTATATTCCATTTGATTTTTTATTTAAATATTTAGAAAAATAATCCATTATTGAATGCAATTCCCTTTGTCCAGGTATACTTGATATTAGTTTCTTTTCATAATTTATTAAAAAATTTTTTTTATCTTCAAAATCTAGATTAGAAATATTAAAATTCCTATTTACAAATCATAAGTTAAGATTGTTTTTTATTTTATCTCAAAAAAATGTAGAAACAAAATCACTATGATAAATATTAAGTGAAGTATCTATAAAAAGACTTTCATTTATAAGAGAGCTATTATATCAATTATTTAATTGAAATCAGTATAATTTAATTTCTCTATCATTAATTGATTTATCGACTATATATTTCAAAACATTTGATAATTCAAGAAGATTTTGTTTTGTCCATTTTTTTGTAAAATATACAGGCAAAATATTAAAATTTTTTAATCATTTAGAGTATAAATAATCAAACTGACTTTTTGCAATTTTTTCAAATCATGGAGAAATTACCAAATTGAAATATAGCTTTTCTGATAAATCATATTTTTTGATAAAATTTGTAACTTTATCAAAATCAAAAAAATTTTCACTATCAATACTAAAAAAAATTATTTCAAAATATCTGGAAAAATATTTTCATATTTCATCATTTAAAATAGTTGTATTTGTAACTATTTCGTATTTATTTCATAAATAACTATTTGTAGAATCTATAAAATATTTTATATCGTCAAATCTTAAAAGTGGCTCTCATCAAAAAAATTTAAATCTATTTATAGAGTTATGATTATTTTTTACAAAATCTATCAAATCTAACAAATTATTTTTTTCTACATTTTTTCAATCTTTTATAACATCGCAATAACTGCAATCATAATTACAAAAAGTCGTAATATGTTGTATAATATTATACTTCATTTTTTTATTTATAAAAACTACAAACATCTTTCAAAAAACAATTTTTACATCTTTTTTCTTTGTAACAAAAAGGTGTTTTTTTTGAATTTAAAACAAATAAATCTTCTTCTCATATTTGTTTTTTTACTCAAAATTCAAAATCATAAAAACTATCTTTTCAGAAAAAAAACTCTTTACTAAATTTCAAAAAATTAAAATTTATTCAAAGTTTCTCTATAACACTAAATAATTTTAATATTTGAACTTTATTTTCACTTAACAAATATTCCAAAAAATCTCTGTTTTCATAAGGTTTATCAAAAGGAAAATAATTAACAAAATCAATATTTTTAACTCAATACTTTTTATTTAGAATCAAAACATCTCTATATAATGTTTTGATATTTAAATTATTTACATGAATTATAATTTTTAAATTAATTCAACTTTTTGATAATTTTTGCAAAACTTTTAAGTAATCACTGTAACTAATTCAATTTCAATTCACTATTTGATGATTATTTTTTGAAAAACTATTAAAATAAAGTCAAACCGTTGTAAGTCAAAGTTTCAAAAATTCTGATAATTGTTCTTCATTTATTCACTCTCAATTTGTTAAAACTCAAATTGATGAATATCATTTAGTTTTACAAAATGATATTATTTCATAAAAGTCTGGATGAAGCAAAGAGTTTCATCAATAAAAATTTATAATAAAATCATTATTATCCGATATTTTTTCAAATATATTTTTTTTATCAATAAATTTGTCTTTGCTTCTAAGGCTTTTTTCTAAACAGTACAAACAATTATTGTTACAGGTATTTACTATTCTTAAATCCATATAAAATTTTTAAACTTTAACTTTGTTATCAATATTTCACAAAGGATCAAAAGCACTATAGCTTCAATTATATATATTTGCGTCCATTCTACTTCATCATCTGCATTCATTTTTATACTTACAATCTCTACATTCTTTAGGTAAAAATCAATTATTAAGCATTTTTTGAACGTAATCTCATTGCCAAACTTCTAATAAGTCATGATCAAAAATACTTCATAAATTTGTATCAAATGCACTCATTATTTGAATATTTCCATCAGTTGTAATAATTGTTTTTACATTATGATGTTCAGATAATTCTCAATCAATTACTTGACTTGCAATATCAGTATTTTTTGTAGAACAATAAGGAACGCTATCTACAATTTTAAAATTTGTATTATAAATTTTATTTAATTTATAAATTTTATGAATTGCTAAAGAAATCATTTCTCTACTTATTCACTTTGTAGTTCAAGTAGAATATAATCTAAAAAAATGCCAATCTTCTATATTAAAGTTTTTTAAAACAAAATCATATATTTCCTTCAAATATAAAATATTTTTGGGAGTAAGAATAGTTAAAAAATCCAAACTTAAATTTTTATAATCTTTTATTTTTTTTAATTGAATTACCTTTTGTTCAAATTTATTTTCAAAAGACTTTAATCAATCAATTCATGCGGTATTTTTTGCTCAAACACGGTTAATTTCAAAATAATCTTTATTATTAAACTCGTGCATCGAAACCATCAAATTAAGAGAAAAATTCTCATTTAATCTATTTAGAACATTATCTGGCAAAAGAGTTCAATTAGTATTTATTCTAATAAAAATTTTTTTATCTCTTATATATTCTAATAATTCCCATAAAAATGGTGCTGAAAATGGCTCTCATCAAGTTATAATAATGTCTCTTGTTCAAGAATTATATAAAATATCTACTATTTTTTTGTAATTCTCAAGTCATATATTTTTTCTCTTATTCCTGTCTTTTAGAGGATAATCATAATCATTAAAACAATAATTACAAAATAAATTACATTTACTAGTTATAGTTAAAACAGTTCAAAATGGTATTTTATCGTAAAAACTTTTATCTTTAAAAAAATAAAAATCTCAAGTATCTGTTTCTGATATTATGGAGAAAATCTTTTTAACAAGGGTGTTATTTTTTCAATAAATTTTCCAATTTTTTGTAGAATAATAATTAATACTTAAATCAAAATCTATATGTGTAAAATAAATTTTTTCAAAAAACAATCAATTACTAAAAATCAATTCAAAAGTTCAATAATCAAATTCCCTTATTTCAGATAAACTAAAAGAATCAAAAATAAAGTTATTATAAGATATATTTCTGAACAAAACCAATGAATAAAATATTTTTGTTATCATAAATTGATTTAAGTTTCTTTATTAATATAATTAAATTTAATTATACTAAATTTTTAATAATTTAAAAGATAAATATTACTTAAAATGTCACTTTTTATTTCAAAAAATCAAAAAACTGAAATATTTATTTCAGTTTGAGAATGATGTCCCACTTGATGTCAGTCGTGTAGTCAAACTATCAAAAAAAACAAAAACTACGGATTAAAAGATATTCAAAATCAGATTGAAATTTGAGATAAAATTTCAGACAAAAATTTTGTGTTTTTTTTATATTGAACAAATAATTTAGAAAATGATAAAATTTTTGAAATAATAAAATATATAAAACAAAAAAATAGAAATATTAGATTACAAATACCACTAGAGGCAAAAAAAGAACAAATTGATATATTTAAAAATTTAACACATGAATTTGTTATTTCTTCAAAAATTGATAACAAAATTCAACTAATAAAATTTTTAAAAAGCTTAAAAGATATGCATAAAAATAATTTTATTATAAATTATGATTTATTAATAAAAAATGAATATATAAAAATACTAGAAAAATCATTAAAAATTGAGTTTGAAAAAAATGATGATTTAACATATTCTAAAAAACTATGAAATATTTTTTTGAACCTGAGAGAATTATATTTTATTAATTCAAAAGAAAAAAAAGTAGAAAATTTAAAAATAAAATCATGTTTTGCTTATGAATCATTTGAAATAAAAGATAATAATATTTTAATTAATGATCACCTTGAAATAGATAAAAATTTAAATGTTATTTTTCATAATCCATTATGTTTTATATGAAATAACAAAATAACTAATCTAAAACAAACAAACGAAAAAATAATTAGTGATTTTAAAAAATATAAAAATCACTATTTAGCAAAACTAAATAGTGATTTTGAGAAAAATTGTTTTAAATGCATACAAACATGATTTAGGTACGATGATAATTAACTAAAAGTTTTAAAATTATAGTAAAAGCACTTGGAACATGCTTTTTCATAATTTATTTTTTTCTTTAATTCTAAAAATTCATTTAATGAATATTCTCATAATTGACCTAAATATCAAGTTTTATCAATTTCATTTAATGAACACTGAAAAACTCATCATCTAGAATCAATGTAGAGATAATCATATTTCATAACTTCACAAATATCTCATTTTTTTCTTTTTATATAATGTCCGGATAAAATTTTTTCATCAAACATTTTTTTATGAATACTTTCCTGAATTCTACCACCCCAATTATGTACTAAAGAAATTCAATAATCTTTTCAAAGTTTTTTTGCAAATAACTTAAATTTTTCCAATTCTCAA
>JBEPWB010000012.1:0-24713 GCA_041642635.1 bacterium | reverse complement strand
ATCCATGTTCCATCGTCACATGTAAATTCTACTGGACTTGGACATGTGTTTCATGCTTCTACTTGTCATGTCGTATAAAAATTCTTTGTATTTCAACTTTCTGTTGTTCAACATGATTCATAAACTACTACTCATTCTTCTACTTTTTCTAGTTCTTCTACTAGTAGTGTTCATGAATATGTTTTTTCTTTTTCTTCTCTACTAAACAGTGGTATATATTCTGTTGTTGTGTTTACTGACAAATCTATATCTTCTCCATATTCTTGCATTGGAGTTTTTGTTGTTCACTCTAGTAGTGTTCATAGTTGGTATCATAGACTATATGAGTCCCTGTTTTCATAGTTTGCATACGTTTTTGCTACATAGCTAGTTTGGTTTGTTTGTCATCCATTTTCTAGCATTGATGTTAGTTGGAATTTTGTTTTATTTGTATTTGTTGTATACGTATAGAAACTATTATCTATTGGATCTTTAGCTGTATCACTTATTCTTAGTGTATTTAGTGTTCCTGTTCCAGAGTATCATTGGTATGTGTATACTACACTTCCGCTTCATACTGTTATTGCATTATCTGGTTCTGGTAGGATTCATTCTTTTGCTTGGTAGACTTGGAGTCATGTTCTTATTTGTGATAAATCACTTACTCTTTTACTATCTCTTGATTCACTACCATATCATTGTAATGATATAAATCAGATAGTTCATAGTATCGCTAGTATTGTTATTACTACTATTAGTTCTACTAGCGTAAAACCTTTTTTGTTTTGCATTTTTTTTATTTTTAACTTAATAAAATAATTTTTATTTTAAAAAAATAGTTTAGAGTTTTTTCTAAACTATTTTATTTAATTCTTTTTTTACTTTTTTGCAAGTTTTTTATTTGTTTTTGGCTTGACAAAAAGAGAATTGTAGTTTTAATAATTATTTAAAAATAAAAAAATAGAGTGTTTTTACACTCTATTAAATTAATATTAAAATAATATTATTTTAAATTTTCATTTACATAATCCCAGTTAATTAAATTAAAAAAGTTTTCTAAATATTTTGGTCTAGCATTTCTTACATCTAAATAATAAGCATGTTCCCAAACATCTACACCAATTAATGCTTTTTTACCTGAAGTTAAAGGATTATCAGCATTTGAAGTATTCATTATTTCTAATTTTCCTTCATCATTCATAACTAACCAAGTCCAACCAGAACCAAAGTTACCAACTGCAGAAGCACTAAATTTTTCTTTAAAAGTTTCAAAATCTCAAAAATCTCTAGCAATTAACGTGGCAATTTCTCAATTTGGATTTCATCCACCATTTGGAGACATAACGTTCCAAAATAAATTATGATTCCAAATTTGACCAGAATTATTAAAAATCCCTCCTTCACTATTTTTTATAATGTCTTCTAAGTCTCTTCATTCAAATTCAGTACCTGAAATTAATTTATTTAAATTATCAACATAAGTTTGGTGATGTTTAGCATAGTGATAATCCAAAGTTTCTTCTGACATATATGGTTCTAATGCATTTCTTTCGTATGGTAATTTTATTAATTCAAACATAATTTTTATTTTTTAATAAGTAAATTATTACTAAAATAGTAATGATTTATAATTTAAAATCAAGATTTTTCTTGGATTTTTTTTATTTAAATTTTTTCTTTAAAACAAAAAGTAAATAAATTATTTTTTTATTAATATAAATATAAGAATCACTAACCTTTATAATATCTGGAGTTAATTTTAACTTAAAATCTGTAACTCAAGAAAGTGAAGATTTTTTTTCTCATGGAGTTGAAACTCACAAAAAATCATAATATTTACATTTATTCTCTTTTCAAATTTTTATAGCTTCCCATTGTAATAAATAAGGAGCCATAAGATTTCTATACTTTTTATCGCTAGTTGAGGCTCAATAATAATATATTGCAAAATCATCTTGATAAACAAATATTCATGCTCAAATAACTTTTTCTTCTTTGTAAGCTAAAATTAATTTTGAATTATTTAACTCATTTAAAAAGATTTTATAATACTCGAAACTATTTCAATTAAATCAATCTCTAGAAGTAGTTTCATTCATCAAATCAAAAAATAATTTTATATTTTTATCATTTTTTTCTACATCTAAAACTTCAACTCATTTTTTTTCTGCTAATTTAATATTATATCTTCATTTGGGTTTCATTTTTTTTAGAATTTCATCAAGTGATAATTCTAAATCAATTATTGCAGTGTATGGAGTTATAAATTTTTTATAAGAACCGCTTTTAAAAAATTTATTTTGTCAAAAATCTAATTCGCACGCGTAAGAAATATTTTCTATTTGAATAAAAACTGCATTTTGTTCTTTTGATAATTCAACTATCTTGTCAAAAGTTGAATTATTTATTTTTCATTTTATTCACAAAATAAATAATCAAAAAAATCATAATCCTATACTTCTCTTTTCAATATAGACATTGTCTACAACAAAAAAATCTGACGTTTGTCATGATTTTTTTAGCATTTCTTGCCATTTTTGTGTTTGCCAGATAGACATAATTATTTTTTGTTTATTAGTTCTAAATATGATTTTTTTAATCCATTTGTAAAATTAATTTCAAGACTTTCAAGTATGTCTAAAATAACATGTCTAGAATTACTTTCTTCAAAGTTGAATAAAACATAATTGTCTCAATTTTCAAGTTGATCTAAACAAACCAAAACTCACCTTATAAAAAAAGTTCTTCTTAGTTTTGTTATTTCTACAATATCATGTGGGTATAATTCTTTAAAAGATTGCAAAGTATTATAATCTATAAAAAACCTCATAGTATATCTATCTTCATAAGATTTTTCAGTGTCTAGTGGTCAAAAATATGTAAAATAATACCTATTAAATCATACTTTTCTTATCTTTAAAATTTCTCATGTTTTTTTATAATTTCAAGTTGTTGGAAAGAAAAAATAATCTGTTTGCTCTGTTTTTCAAACATAACTTCATCAAAGTTTGTAAATAACTTCATCAAGAAGTTGTTTTACATTTTTTTGTGTAGTTTTAAATCTTAGTTTTGTTTCTTTTGATTTTGCATTTTTTGATTCAAGCTTTGGAATGTAATCATTTTGTAAAATAATATCTGCGTTATTCATTGTTGGCGTAATATATTTTTTGTGCATTGGTCAGACAATATCCAAAAAATATTTCAAAATATCATTAGGTTTATTACCAGTTCTTTCAACATCCCTAAATAATCTTCTAAGAATTTGACTATGATCTCACAAATCTACAAATATTTTCAAATCTCAAAGCAAAGAAATATTATCACTAAGAGCAAAAAGTCATTCGACAATAATTATTTTTGAAGATTTTATTTCAATAGCTTCCATTTTTGGATCATTTTTAAAATCAAAACTAGGAATTTTTACACTATTTCATTTTTTTAATTCTCTCAAATGTTCAAAAAATAATTCAAGATTCAAAACTTCTGGTTGATCAAAATTATAATCTGGATGATTTTTCATAAAACTCGGTCATCTATAATAATTATCCATTGATAATATTTGAGAAACTGAAAAACTATCTTTTATTTTTTTTGCAACTGCAGAAGTTTTTCAACTAGCTGTTCATCAAGCGATTAAAACAACAAAAGTTCAATCATGATTAATAAGTTTTTTTGCTATAATATCTTTTATATTATGAATTCAGTCTTCTAAATTAAGTTTTTGAATATTTATATTGTTCATATTTTTATTTTAAATGATTAATTCAAGCACCAGTTATTTTTCTTCATCTTGGAGTTCTTTCTATAAATCATATTTGTAATAAATATGGTTCTACAACATCTTCAAGAGTTGCTTCTTCTTCTCAAATTGCACTTGCTAAAGTATTCAAACCAACTGGTCATCATGCAAATTTGTCTTTTATAGTATCTAGATATTTTCTATCCAAATAATCTAATCACAAATCATCAATTCATATTTCTACAAATATGCTTTCTACATTTTTTACATCAGATAAATCTTTTCAAATAGTTAAATAATCTCTAATTATTTTTAATAATCTATTTGAAATTCTTGGAGTTCATCTAGATTTTTTTGAAATAATATCAAAAACAAAATCTTCCAAAAATAATTCTAATTTTGAAGAGTTTCTTCTAACTATCAAAGATAAATCATCTTCAGAATAAAAATCTAGCTTCAAAACGTTTCAAAATCTATCTCTAAGAGGATTTGACAACGAAGATAGTCTTGTAGTCGCTCAAACCAAACAAAACCTTTTTAAGGGCAATTTTACACTTTGTGCTCATGTTCAACTACCAACCATAATATCTATTTCAAAATCTTCCATTGCTGTATAGAGTATTTCCTCTACTTGTGGTTTTAATCTATGGATTTCATCAATAAATAAAATATCTCCTTCTTCCAAATTAGACAATATACTAACCAAATCAGATTGTTTTTCAACTGCTGGTCAACTTGTAGACTTTAGAGAACTGTTCATTTCGTTAGCAATAATGTTTGAAAGAGTAGTTTTTCAAAGACCTGGAGGTCAATAAAATAAAACGTGATCTAGAGTTTCTCCTCTAATTTTTGAAGATGCTATTGAAACTGATAAATGTTTTTTTATAGATTCTTGTCAAACATAATCTTGCAAACTCAAAGGTCTCAAAATATTTCATCAATTAATTTTATCTTCAATTTTTTCAACTGGAGATACAATTCTATTTTCTTCATTTTGTTTACTTGACTCTATCATATCTAGTTTAAAGTTATATATTTTGTATATATTATAGATATAAAGTATTTTGTAAAGTCTAAATAAAAATAATTCCAATTTATTGCAAAAACTAAAAATTTAATTAAAATAACGAGGTATATTATAAATAACAAATCAAAATAATGTTAAAAATTGAAACTTGAAATGATAATCCAGTTTTAAGAAAAGTTGCTGAAAAATTAACAACAAAAGATTTTAAAGAATATTCAAAACTATGTAAAGAAATGCTAAAATACATAAAAGACCCTGATAATGGTTGAGTATGATTAGCTGCTCCACAAGTTGGATATTCTAAAAGAATAATAGTTGTTAGTCTTTTAAAAGACCGGGAAGATGAAGATTTTAAAACTGTTTTAATGATAAATCCTGAAATTTTAGAACATTCTGAGGAAAAAAATTATGATTCAGAGTGATGTCTGTCACTTCCTTGAGAAAAATGAGATGTTGAGAGATACACAAAAATAAAACTAAGATATTTTGATGAAAAAAACAATGAAAAATCACTTATTTTAGAGTGATTAAGTGCTAGAATTGTACAACATGAGATTGATCACTTAGATTGAAAATTATTTACTGATTATTTATAACAAAAAAATTAGCACAAATAGTGCTAATTTTTTTAATTAAATTTTGAATAATCAAACATTTTTAATTCTGCATTAATTTTTCTTATAATATCTAGTATAACAGATACAATAATTATCAATCATGCTCATGAAATTATAAAATCAACTGATTCACCTCACATAAATTTTCACATTATGTATGGTAAAACTGCAATTAGAGCCAAGAAACTTCAACCAAATAAGTTTAAGTGATTAGAAACTTTTGTTAAGTAAGAAGAAGTTTCTGAACCTGGTCTAATTCAAGGAATATAACCTCATTTTTTTTGTATATTTTCTGATATATTATCAGTATTAAATGTAATAGATACATAAAAGAAAGAGAATCAAACAACAAGAGCAAAATATACTAGTATAAATAACCACGAAGGATTAGTCATATCAAAATATGTTAAAAGTGTTGTTCAAATATCAGAAACAAATCCAGTATTAGAAGATGACATTAATTGTCAAATTATAGAAGGAAATGTAACAAGAGAAACAGCAAATATAATAGGAATCATTCATGCTTGGTTAACTCTTATTGGAAAATAAGATTTTTCATCTCTTCAAGTTCTTGTATAAATAACAGGAATTCTTCTATTACCTTCAGTAAATTTAATAATTATATATATTATTGCTAGAGTAGCTAAAAGCAATCCTCAGAATAATACATAATCTTGTGCATTTAAATGTCACATAATAACTCAAGGAACTCAAGCTAATACTCAAGCAGTAATAATTATAGATATACCATTACCAATACCAACTTCAGTCATAACTTCTCATAACCACATTAGGAATATTGTACCAGCCGTAGCAATTGACATTGCCATTAATACTGTTTGTGTATCAGATAAATCAATAATTGTACCTCAAGCTAAACTATTTAATAAAACAATCATTCAATATGATTGAACAAATGCTAATGGTAATGTAAACCATCTAGTCATTTTAGTAATAACCTTTTGTCATTGTTCTCATTGTTTTTGAAGATCTCAAATTTTTGGAACAATTACTCAAAGTAATTGAATTATAATTAATGCATTAATATAAGGAGATAATCACATTAATATAATAGAAAAACTTTCCAAACCTCATCACATCAAGGCACTAAAAAAAGCTAATCATTGGTTTGCTTCCATAATAGCAGCTAGCGATTCTGTATTTACTCAATAAATTGGAATTACAGCAAGTACTTTATATACAAGCACTAAAGCTAGAGTAGCAATTATTTTTTTTCTTATATTTTTATTAGAAAATACAGCTTTTATACTCTTTATCATAAGATGAATATTATTTATAAATTATTATAAAATTAATTATAACTAAAAAAATAAAAAACCCAAACTAAAAGCCTAGGTTTTGTTATTATTTAGTTTCAATCTTTCCTCAAGCTTTTTCTACAGCTTCTTTAGCTGATGCAGATGCTTTATCCACAACAACAGAAAATTTAGAAGTTAATTCACCTTTAGCTAATAATTTTACACTAAGATTTTTATGTCTTATGACTTTATTTTCTAATAAAACTTCTTTGTTAATATCTGTAATTCATTTAGAAGCTAAAACTTCTAAATCAGATAAATTAACTAAATTAAATTCTTTTTTAAACTTAGCATTAGAAAAACCTTTAAGTTTTGGCATTCTTCTAAATAAAGGTGTTTGACCTCATTCAAACCAAGGAGCTACTCAACCCCCTGATCTAGCGTTTTGACCATTCATACCTCTACCACAGTAAGTTCATTTTGAACCGTTACCTCTACCAACTCTACTAGCGGCTTTTCTTGATCCTGCGTTAGCTTTTACGTTATTTAATGATAACATAATTTTTATTTGTTAATAAATATTTATTATTTGAATGATGTTAATGCTTGAATCGTAGCTCTTGCATTATTTATTAAATTTGAAGAACCATATCTTTTAGCTAAAACATCAGTATATCAAGCTGCTATTAATACTTTTCTTATTGCACCTCATGCAATAATACCAGTACCTTCTGAAGCTGGGTGAACCATAACTTTAGCTGCTTTATACTTAGTTTGTGTATTATAAGGAACTGTTCCATTGTCGATTTTAACAGTAGTTAAATTTTTCTTTGCATTAGCAACAGCTTTTGCAATCGCATCAACAACTTCCCAAGATTTTCAAGTACCTAGAGCTACTCTACCTTTACCGTCACCGATAACCATTACAGCTCTAAATCTTAATTGTCTACCTCAAGAAGTAACTCTAGTTACTCTATCGATAGCTAATAATTCTTCTTTGAATTCTTTTCTTGGTTTTTGAAATTTTTTATTTCTATTGTCTTTTCCAGAAAAAGCCATACTTTCTTAGTATTAAATAATTAAAATTTAAGTCCACCTTCTCTAAGAGCTTCAGCCAAAGCTTTTACTCTACCATGGTAAGCAAATCAACCTCTATCAAAAACAATTGTTTCGATTTTTAAGTCTTTTGCTTTTTTAGACATTTCATCTCATACTTTTTTTGCCATTTCAGTTTTATTTAATTCTTCTGAAATTTTTAAGTCTGAAACTGCAGCCAAAGTTTTTCATGCAGTATCATCGATAAGTTGAACAGAAATATGAGAATTACTTCTGAAAACAGATAATCTAGGTCTTTGAGCTGTTCAGCTAATTTTTGATCTGATTCTGTTTTTTCTACTTAATCTTCTTAATGTTTTTTGTAACATCTTATATTATTTATAATTTAAAGTTAAATTTTATTTAGAACCAGCTTTACCAGCTTTTCTTCTAACATGTTCTCCAACATATTTGATTCATTTACCTTTATAAGGTTCTGGTTTTTTAATAGCTCTAACTTTAGCAGCAAATTCTCAAACAAATTGTTTGTCAATTCATTTAATATGAATAGTGTTTTTAGCCTTTTCATCAGGAGTAACTTCTAATCATTTTGGAATTTCCACTTCTACCTTATGAGAAAAACCTACACTTAAAATAAGTTTTGATCATGATACTTCGAACTTGTAACCAACTCAGCTTATTTCTAAACTTTTAGTAAATCAAGTATCAACTCATTCTACCATATTGTTTAAAACAGCTCTAGTTGTTCACCATAAAGCTGATGAATCATCACCAATAGGATTAACAATTAAGTTATTATCTTCTTTTTTAACCTCTACTTGATCAGTAAAAGTAAAAGACAATTCTCCAAGAGGTCATTTAACTTTAACATCTCTACCGTTTAAAGTTACTTCTACTTTATCAGATAAGACAATAGGTAATTTACCAATTCTTGACATTTTTAATATAATTACAGATATAAATCGGAACAATGAATAATCATTTCTCGTTTATTTGACAAGTGATTAGTAAACTTCGCAAAGTAGTTCACCACCAACATTTAAACTTCTAGCTTCATAACCAGTAACAACACCTTTTGGAGTTGAAATTATGAATATACCTTGACCATTTCTTGATTTTTTTATATCACTTGATCAAACATAAATTCTTTGCCCTGGTTTACTTATTCTTCTTAAAGTAGGAACGTATTTAGTAGTTCTTACATTATTTAGAGTAAGCATAATAGATTTTTTGTTGTTTTCTTCTTCCACAACTTCAAAATCTGTTATATATTTATTTTTCTTAAGAATTTTTGAAATATCAGATTTAATTTTAGAATAAGGAATTTTTACTTCAAGTATTCTTGCTAAATATGCATTTCTTATTCTTGTTAATAAATCTCCAATAGGATCTATTATCATAACAATAAAATTAATAAACTAAATTTATTTTTTCACTAATTATTACCAACTTGATTTTCTAACACCTGGTAATTCTCAGGCATTAGCTTTTTCTCTAAAGCATATTCTACAAATTCCAAATTTCCCTAAATAACCTCTTGTTCTACCGCATACTGAACAACAATTATATACTTTTGTTGATTCCTTTGGTTTTCTTCAATCAGTGATTGCTTGCAAAAAATTCTTTTTTAATTTGTTAGCTTTAGCGATTTTTGCTTTTCTAGCCATTTTTTTAATTTCTTATTAAAGTAAACTTTTATTTAGAAAAAGGAAATCACATTTGTGTTAATAATTCCTTTCAAGCTTCCTTGTTTTTAGCAGTAGTTTTAACAGTAATTTGAATACCGTGTGGTTTAACTACATCATTTTGTGGAACTTCTAAAAAGATTGTATGTTCTTTTACTCAGAAGTTATAGTTCCCTTGATTATCAAAACCATTTTTGTTAATACCTCTAAAATCTCTAACTCTAGGTAAAACAGCATGAATTAGTTTTTCAAGAAAATCATACATTCTTTCTCATCTAAGAGTAACACTTAATCAAACTGGCATTCAAGCTCTTAACTTAAAGTTAGAAACAGCTTTTTTAGCATATCTAACAGTACAAGCTTGTCCAGCAATTAAAGATAAATGTTCTTGTAGAGAAGAAAAATCTTTGTTACCTGTTCTTACATATGTTCAGATTCACATATTTAAAACCACTTTTTCTAATTTTGGAACCTCCATAATATTTGAAAGTTCAAGTGAGTCTTTTAAAGCAGGAACTATTTGTTTTTCATATTTTTCCTTAAGCATTTGTCTCAAGTTTTACAAAATAAACTTTTTAACTATTTAATTATATATTTTGAAGCTTCACCTCATTTTTCTTGTAAAGCTTTTTTTGAAAATCTAAATTTTTTAGTTTTTCATTTTTCTTCAATTTTCACAAAACCAAGTCTAGTTGGTTTTTCAGTAAAAGGACAAATTAACATAACGTTAGAAGCGTCTATAGCTTTTTCCATCTTTATAATTTGACCAGGAGTTGTTCATTGTCTTTTTAGATGTCTAGTAACAACATTAACATCTTTTACAATAATTTTATTTGTATCCGGAAAAGCTTTTTCAACAGTAGAAATTACTCCTCTATCTTTTTCTTTACCAGACATAACTTGTACTTTATCTCAAGTTCTTATTTTCATAATTTTATTCTTTATTGAATTATAAAACTTCTGGAGCTAAACTCACTATTTTTTGGAAACCTTTACTTTTTAATTCTCTAGCAACTGGTCCAAAAATACGAGTTCATCTTGGATTGTTATTATCATCAATAATAACACAAGCATTGTCATCAAATCTTACATAAGATCCATCATTTCTTTTTACTTCTTTTGATGTTCTTACTACTACAGCTTTTACTACTTTTTTCTTTTTTACTGTTCCATCTGGAGCAGCTTTTTTAACAGTACAAACTATAATATCACCAATTGATGCATATCTTCTATGAGATCATCATAGGACTTTTATACAAAGAACCTCTTTTGCTCATGAATTATCAGCAACAAATAACCTTGTTTCTGTTTGTATCATAGAATACGACTCTTAAATGTTAAATCATAATTGGCAACTATTTACCTTCGATAACCTCCCATCTTTTTGTTTTAGACGTAGGTCTAGTTTCTTTAATTGTAACAGTATCTCATTCATTACATAAATTTTTCTCATCATGAGCATAAAATTTATTTGTAATTCTAAATCTTTTTTTATATTTAGAATCACTTTTATATGTATAAACTGACACTACTACAGTTTTATCCATTTTAGCGCTTGTTATAACACCTCTTTTTGTTCTCATAAATTTAATATTTATTTAAAAATAATTAACCTATATTTAAACCTTTTGAGTTAGCAACAGTATTGATTTGTGCTACATATCTTCTCAAAGTTTTAATTAAATGAGTTTGTTTTTGTTCACCTAACTCTTTTTTCATTTTTAATACATATAGATTTTTAGATGAAGAAGATAATTCAGCTTTTAAAGCATCCTTATCCATATCATTTAATTTACTTAATTGTTTTAAGTTCAAGTCTTTAATTTCTTTCATTTTAAAAATGATTAATCAACTATAATTTTAGTTTTAACTGGAAGTTTGTAAGAAGCTAATCTAAAAGCTTCCCTAGCAACTTCTGGAGTAACTCATGTTATTTCAAATAACACTCTTCCAGGTTTTACAGGGGCTCTGTACATTTCTACAGATCATTTACCTCAACCCATTGGAACTTCTAATGGTTTTGCAGTATAAGCTTTATCTGGAAAAATTCTTATCCAAATTTTACCTCATCTTTTGATAAATCTAACCATAGCTCTTCTTGAAGATTCTATTTGTCTAGAAGTAATAAAACCTCTTGTTGTAGCCTTAATAGCATAATCTCAAAAAGCTATAGAAGAACCTCTAACCGCAACTCATTTAAGTCTTCATCTGTGGGTTTTCCTATATTTTGTTCTTTTTGGTTGTAACATTTTTCACAGGAGTTAATTATATAAAAAAACATAAAATGTCAAGTTTCTATTTTTTGTAGATATCTCCTTTGTATATCCATACTTTTAAACCAATAGTTCCATAAACAGTTTCAGCTCTCACTGCAACATAATCTATATCAGATCTTATTGTTTGTGTTGGAATATTTCAATCTTTAAAAGTTTCTTTTCTAGCAATTTCAGCTCAGTTTAATCTTCAACCTACTTTTACCTTTATTCATTTACCTCATTTTTCCATTGTTCTTGCAATAGCTTGTTTGATTGCTCTTTTATAAGGCATTCTTTTTTCAATTTGATTAGCAATTGAATATCAAACTATTTTTGCATTAATATCAGGATTTTTAATATCTCTAATTTCTAATTCAACTTTTTTTCAAAGTTTTCTAGTTAATAGCGAAACTAAATGTTCTTTATTTTCACCAGTTTTACCTAGTATCAAAGATGATTTAGCAGTATAAATAACAACTTCAAATGCATCTTGATTTTTTGAAACTAAAATGTCTCATAGAGGTATTCCTTTTAGTTCTCTATTTAAAATTTCTCTAACTTTCAAATCTAAAGCTAAAGAATTTCTATAATCTTTTTTATCTTCAAACCAAGTTGATTTCCAAGATTTAATATAAGGGATCCTAAAAGATATTGGATTAACTTTGTGTCACATATTTTTAATGTGTTAATAATTATAATTAATAATTCTAATTTTACTCGGAATTATTCTACCAGTAATTATTTACCTAATTACTTAACTTGAAGTTCTAATTTAATATTAGAAGTTCTTTTTAAGATTGGGTGCATTCTACCTCTAGATACAGGATTACCTCTTTTATAAACTATTCATTTAGTAATAATAAGAGTTCATATTTTCAAATCTTCTAATTTTTGAGAATCATTGTTTTTAGCATTAGCGATAGCAGAAGAAAGTATTTTTCCCATTAAATCTGCTCATTTTTTTGGAGCAAATTTTAGAAATTTATTAGCTTCATCAGCATCCATACCTCTAATAACTTCAGCAATAACTCTCAATTTTTTAGGAGAAATTCTTATATTTTTTCCATATGCTTTCATAGCGTATTTTTATGGCTAAATAATAAAATTATTACCCTTCTTTCAGGGATGATTAGTAAAAACTAATCGTGGGCCTTTTTATTTTTTATTTCACGAATGACCTCTATATGTTCTAGTCATTGAAAATTCTCATAATTTGTGTCAAACCATATCTTCAGTAACAAATACTGGAGAATGAACTTTTCAATTATGAACACCAAAAGTGTGACCAACAAATTCAGGAGCTATAACACAAGCTCTTGACCATGTTTTTATAACACCTTTTTTTCATGACTCATTCATAACTACTACTTTTTTCATTAGTCTGTCATCAATATAAGGTCATTTTTTTAAACTTCTTGTCATAAGTTGATTTAATAAAATTTAAATTACATCATTAATTTACCTTTTCTTGTTCTTAAGATCCATTTAGAAGTAGTTTTTTTTCTATCTCTAGTTTTGTATCCTAATGCAGGTTGTCCCCATGGAGTTTTAGGAGCTTTCATACCAATTGGAGAACGTCCTTCTCAACCACCATGTGGATGATCAACTGGGTTCATAGCTTTACCACGAACAGTTGGTCTTTTTCACATCCATCTAGATCTACCAGCTTTACCTAAAACAACTTGGTTATGATCAATATTTGAAACTTGTCCTAATGTTGCATAACATTTTTTATGAACTAGTCTAATTTCTCATGAAGGCATTTTTACTTGCGTATATTCTCCTTCTTGTGAATATATTGTACCGTAAGCTCAAGCAGCTCTAATTGAAGAAGCTCATTGTCCAACAATTAATTCTAAGTTGTAAACTTGTAAACCTGTTGGTATATTTCCAACTTCCATTCTATTACCACTATCCAATGATGTTTTTTCTCAAGCCACAACTATATCACCAACTTTCATTGTTTTATGAGCTATAACATATCTTCTTTCACCATCTTTATAACAAATCAAAGCTATATATGCTGATCTATATGGATCATATTCAATAGTTTCAACTCTAGCGTCAATTCCTTTTTTATCAACTCCGAAGAAATCAACCAATCTATATCTTTGTGCGTGACCACCTCATTGGTGTCTAACAGTTAGTCTTCATGAGCTATTTCTACCTGCATGTTTTTGCAACTTTACAGTAAGTGCTTTATAAGGTGAAGAAGTAGTAATTTCCTCAAAAGAACTAACAGTCATTCATCTTCTACCCGGAGTAGTAGGTTTAAATTTTTTAATTCCCACTGTCTAATTTTTAAGAACTAAATTATTTTGTGATTGTAAAATCTATTTTTGCTTTTTCGTCTTTTAATGTAACGTAAGCTTTTTTTGCAGATCTTTTTCTAATTTGCATTCATTTTCTACCGTATTTGAATTTTTCTCTAGTACGTAGAACATTAACACTATCAACATCAACTCAATAAATTTCATTTATTGCTTTTTTAACATCTACTTTAGTAGCATCTGAAGAAATTTCAAAAACGTAAGTATTTTTAATTAAACTTAAGTTTGAAGTTTTTTCAGTAGTGATAGGTTTTTTTATTATTCTAAATAATCTCATATTTATAATTGTTTAGATTAAAATTATTTTGTTAAATTATCTAAATTTTGTAAAGAATCTTTAACTAATACCAAAGTATTATATTTTAATAAATCTTTAACATTTAAATAGTCAACTAAAATACCTTTTATATTAGGTAAATTTGAAACTGATTTTGTAATAGATTCATTTTTAGTTGGGATAGCCAATAAAGCAGATTTACCAATATTGATTGAATTAAAAACCTCAACCATATTTTTAGTTTTAGCTTCTTTTAATTCTATTTTATCAATGATAATAAGTTGCTTATTAGCCAATTTTGAAGATAAAACTGTAAATAAAGCTTTTCTTCTTTCTTTTTTGTTCATTGAAATTTCAAAATTCACATTATTTCTAGGACCAAAAGCAACTCAACCTTTCTTTCTAACAGGAGACCTATTAGAACCCATTCTTGCTCTACCAGTACCTTTTTGTCTGTAAATTTTTCTTGTTGAACCTCTTCTTTCTCATCTAGTTTTAGTATGAGCAACCACCATTCTATTATTTGATAGTTGATATACTAAAGCTCTGTGAACAAGTCATTCATTTGTTTCTAATCAGAACACTGAAGAGTTTAATTCGATTTCTCAAATATCTTTTCATGTTTGATCAAATAAATTCGTTTTCATATACGTCTAATATAAATAACTAAAAAATAATACTTACGAATGAATTTCTTCATCCTGGAACACCTCATCTTACTCAAATAACACCAATTTCTTTATTAACTAATTCAACTGGGATATTTTTAATAGTAAATTTAGTAGCCCCGTGATGCCCGTGCATCTTTTTACCTTTATGAGTTCTAGTTGGTTTTCTATTACCAATCGAACCTAATGCTCTATGAAACTTAGAACCATGAGTAGCAGGTCATCAGTGAAAATTATGTTTTTTCATAGCACCTGTAAATCATTTTCATTTTGAAAATCATTCTACTGAAACTTTAACATCTCATTCTAAAACATCTAATGCAACAACATCTCAAACATTGTATTTTCCTTTTTCTTCTTCAGAAGTAGGAAATTCTCTAATTCTTGAAAAAGCATTTTTACTTAATGTAGCTTTTCCTTCAGCTAATTCTACATTAGCTCATTCTTTTAAAACTCAAACAATGATAGCATCGTATCAATCTTTTTCTAGAGTTTTAAATCATACTACTCTAAGTTCAGGAACTTGTAATAAAGTTATTGGAATGAATCTTTCATTCTTAACAACTCTAGTCATTTCCAGCTTAGTAGCGATAATTCAAGCCATATAAAATACAGTTTACAAATATAAAGTTAGAGGTTAAACTTTTCTCGATAAACAAGCAGTCTAACTTAACCTCTTTCAATAAAAACTTTTCATGAATTTCTAAAAAGCCACGTGATTATATAAAAATGTCAAAAAATGTCAAAAAAAAATTATTTAAAAATTGTTTTTCTTAAAAGAAAAGGTATTTTTAAAATTAATTACTTTCGGAAAATTTTTGAAAAATTTATAATCACCTTCATTATATAAATAATAAAAATTTAGCAAATAAAAATAAAAATAAAAAAACTTTTCCAATTTTTTGATTTATTAGACATTTTTTTTATACTTGAGTAAAATTTAAATATTAAGCAAATAAAAATGCAAAAACAATTAGATGAATTAAAAGAGTTATTTAATAAAAATCTAACAAATCTAAAAAATTCTCAAGAAATTGAAGAATTAAAAAAAGATTTTTTATGAAAAAAATGAAAACTTCAAGACATTTTAAAATGAATAAAAGATTTGAACGTAGAAGAGAAAAAAATAATTTGACCGGAAGCTAACAAATTAAAAATATTTATAACTGAAGAATTAGAAAAAAAACATATCGAATTAGAAGAAGAATTATTAAAAAAAATTGAAGAAGAAGAATCTATTGATGTTACTGCAAGTTTTGAAGAGAAAAACAAATGACACAAACATCCTATAAGCATAACTTCTAATCTATTAGAAGAAATTTTTATTTCTATGGGATTTAAGATTGAAGACGGGCCACAATTAGAAAATGAAAACCTAAACTTTGATATGCTAAATATTCCAGATAATCATCCAGCAAGAGATGTTTGGGATACTTTTTGGATACAAGATGAAATAAATAATGAGTTAGAATCTTGAGAAAAATTATTACTTAGAACTCACACTTCACCAGTTCAAGTAAGAACAATGTTAAAAGGAGAACTACCAATAAAAATAATTGTTCCAGGTAGAGTTTTTAGATACGAACAAGAAGATGCTCGTCACACTTGTAATTTTTATCAATTAGAATGATTAGTTGTAGGAGAAAAGGTAACTTTTTGAGATTTAAAAGGTACTCTTGATACTGCTATGAAAAAATTATTATGAGAAAAAACAGAATTAAGATTTAGACCAAGTATTTTTCCATTTACAGAACCTAGCGCAGAAATCGATGTTAGTTGTCAAATATGTAATTGAACTGGAGAAAACAGTGGTAAAAAATGTAGTATGTGTTCTGGAACTGGTTGGGTAGAATTGCTTGGAGCTTGAATGGTTCATCCAAAAGTTTTATCATGAGCAGGAATTGATCCAGAAATTTATTCAGGTTTTGCATTTGGTATGTGAATCGATAGAATCGCTGCACAAAGATTTTGAATAAGTTCTAGTAGAATGTTTTATCAATCAAAATTAAAAATGAATGAACAATTTTAAGTTAAGACGCAAAGAAATTTTGAAAAAATTGATTTGTTGACTTAACTTATGCTGGACTATATTAGCACTAAATTAAGAAATAATTTAGTTTTCTAATAAGAGTCAGTATAAATTAAGAAGCAAACTTTTTGCTTCTTTTTTCTTGCCAAAAACAAAGTTAAAAATATATTGTAAACACATATAATTAAAATAAAAAAAAATGATTATAAATGAATTGAAAAATTTTTCTCGTGAAAACTGGTGGATATATTTATTATTAACTGTTGCATTAATTATTGTTTATGTTACTTGAAAATGAAACTTATTAGAAATAATATTGTTATTTTTTGGTAATTTTTTATGAAATCTTTTTATAATGGTAATGCAAGCTAATTATTCTAGTAATAATAACAAAATTTGAGCAATTTATCATGTTGCAGCAACTTGTGTTTTTTGAATAATTTCTATTTATTGACTTATATATTTAGAACAATCTCAATATATAATTTGGCAATTAGCTTATATTTTATCAGCACTAAAAGCAATTACTTATTATAATTTTAATAAAGATTTAAAATTTATAAATGCTGGTAGTTTGATATTTTTTAACTTATTACTTCTAATATTTTTTATAGGTTTTTCTTGAAGAGATATTAATTTGTGATTTGTAGATATAAATTTCGTAGCAACTTATTACGCAATAATTATGTGAATATGATTTTCTCTTGTAACTACGGGACTTGTTAGCACAAACGATACACTTAGATATTGGTTAAATTTATTTTGAGTTATATGAATAGTTTCTTGATCTTGAATCTGATTATATTATAGTTATATGGACTGAAGAATAGATTGACTAGCTCTTTGATATTTTATATTAACTTGAACGGTACTGGTTTTTTATTCAAAATTACTTAAAAAATATATAAAAAAATGATAGATTATATAATTATTTTTCTCAGTGGATTTTTATTGTCATTATTTGTAATATTATTATTCAAAAAATTATTTTACAAATATGAAATCCTTGATAATCCAAAAAAATACAAACTAAAAAGATCTCCTATTCCTTATAGTATGTGAGTGGTATTTTTTATTTGTTTTTTTATACTGAGTTTTATTTTTGTAGAATATGATTTTAAACTTTGACTAATTTGGGTTTTTTGATTTTTTATAACATCAATTAGTTTTATTGATGATATGCTGAATGTTAGCCCAAAAGTAAGATTAATTTTTCAAATAATTATTTGAGCAGTTATTTGAGTAACTTCAATAAAAATATGATATGTAAGTAATATTTTTTGATGAATTATCAATCTAGAAACATTTTTTATACAAATTTTTGATTATACGATTTATTTAGTTCCACTTTTTTTCACAATAATTTGGTACGTTTTTATATTTAACGCATTAAATTGGTCTGATTGAATTCAGTGAAATACTTCATGATTATCAGCTATTTCATTTTTAATTTTATTTTTATTATGAATAATTTTATTCAATCAAGATAATTACAGCGGATGAATAAATAATGCAGTATTTATAATGAAATTAACTCTAATATTAATTGCAATAATTATTCCATTTTGGTGGTTTGATTTTAAACAAAAAATATTAATGGGTGACAGTTGAACAATGTTTCTTGGTTTTATGCTAGCAACTTTAGCAATAATTGCAGGATGAAAAATAGCAACAGTCTTGGTAGTTTTTGGGATTTACAGTGTAGACGCTGTTTATGTAATAATTAGAAGATTATTAAACAAAAAAAATCCATTATCATGAGATTTTACGCATTTGCATCACAGATTATTAGCAATATGATTAACAAAAAAACAAGTTTTATTTTCTCTTTACAGTTTGTCATTTATGTTTTGATTAACTGCACTTTTTCTCGAAAGAACTTGAAAAATAATAGTTTTTATAATAATTGTTTTTGTAGTAATTTTTATAAATAAAATAATGGAAACCTTAATTTTAAAAAAATGAAAAAGAGACAAAAAGCATTTACATTAATAGAGTTACTAGTTGCAGTATCAATTATTTGAATAGTTTCTTTCACTTGAGTATTTTGATTTTTGAGATTTGTAGAAGAAAATTCATTAAAAATTAAAACAAATCAAATAATTAATCAAATTGAAATACAAGACAAAAAAGTTACAAATAAACAAATATTTGACTATAAAGCTGTTTTTGATTCTAGTCAAAATGATTTTTATTATATTTATGAAAATATTGCTGGAGAAAACGTTAAACAAAAAATAAATAGTTCTGGCTCTTGAAGTTTATGAATTTTACTAGAATGAAACTCTTGAAACAACTGGTATACTAGTGTTTTTAAAGAACACAAATTAGATTTATCAAAAAATGTATGAATTCAAGAACATGATATTTTTATTGAGGATTGATATGATTATAGAATTATTTGAACTATGTCATGAACAACTAACAAATCAGTTCTAAATAATATAATATTTAAAAAAATAGACAAAGAAGAATCAGAAATAATAATAACAAAAATTACTGATACAATTTGATGAAACGATATTAAAAACCTAGAAATAACAAATATTTGATGAAGAAAAAATATTTCTAGTTCTTGAAGCAAAATAAATGAAGCATTTATTTATTTTGATAAAAATTGAACAGAATCTTTTATAAATATAAAAAAATAAAAAATGAAAATATGATTTTTTTGAACATGAGAATTCTCTAAAAATATTTTAGAAAAAATTAACAAAAAATTACAAGTAAAAATAATAGTTTCTCAACCAGATAAAGCTGTTTGAAGAAAAAAAATAATAACTTCCACTCAGACTAAAAATTTTTGATTACAACATAATATTGAAGTATTACAACCTGAAAAATTAAAAAATAATGAAGAATTTATTACAAAATTAAAAAGCTTAGATCTAGATTTTATAATAGTAGTTGCATATTGAAAAATAATTCCTCTAGAAATTTTACAAATACCAAAGTTTTGAAGTATAAATATTCATGGTTCTATTTTACCAAAATATAGATGAGCAAGCCCTATTCAAGAAGCTGTTAAAAATTGAGATGAAAAAACTTGAGTTACAATAATGTATATGTCTGAATGAATGGATGAGTGAGATATTTTGAACTGCGAAGAAGTACAAATACAAAAATATGATAAAACTCAGGAAATTTTTGAAAAGTTTGAAAATATAGCTCCAGATTTATTGATTGAAACTCTAGAAAAAATTGTTTCAAAAGAATTAAGTTGAAAAAAACAAGACGAAAAAGAAGCAACTTATTGTTCAAAAATAGAGAAAAAAGATTGAGAAATTGATTTTGTAAACAAAACTGCAAAACAAATTTTTGATAAGTTCAAAGCTTATAATATTTGGCCATGAATTTTTTCTTATTATAATGAAAAAAAATTAAATATTGAAGATTGTGATTATGAAGAAATAGATTTATTAAGCGATGATTTTTTTAATATTTGAGATGTTATAGAATTAGAAAATGAACATTGAGAAAAAAATACACAAATATGAGTAATAACAAAATTTTGAATCTTGATTTTTAAAAAAGTAAAACTTGAATGAAAAAAAGAAATGGATATAAATACTTTTATTAATGGTAACAAAAATTTTTTAGAATATAATTTTTTGGAAAAATGTTAAACATAGCAATTAATACATTTAAAGAAATAGTTAGAAACAAATTTTTATATATGATTGTTTTTTTCTGATTTATTTTTATAGTTTTTTCTCTACTTTTAGCACAAATTAGTCTTTGAGAAGATGCTAAAATTATAACTGATTTTTGACTTGCAATGATAGAAGTTTTTTGACTTATTTGAGTTTTGTTTGTTTGAAGTCAATTACTTTTTAAAGAAGTGGAATGAAAAACAATTTTTTTGATACTGAGTAAACCAATAAAAAGAAAAGATTTTATTTTATGAAAAATATTATGATTCTCAGCAACTATTTTTTTGATAGTTTTGTTTCAATCAATATTATTTTTAATAGTTTTATTTTTCAAAAATATTGAAATAACTAATTTAATAATTTGGTCAATAATTAATACATTTTTAAAACTAGAAATAACCTTAGCTTTTGTTTTCTTATTGTCTACTTTTATGTCTAATATGATTGTAATCGCAACAACGCTTATGGTATATTTACTTTCTCATAGCTATTCTCTTATACTAGACATGGTAGTAAAGACTGAAAATATTATGGTTATTAATACTTGAAAAGCTGTTCAATTATTATTTCCACCATTCGAGGCATTGAACACAAAAGATTTGATTTGATGATTTACAAATTTTTCAAATAGTTATTTTTTATTGAATAGCTTGTATTCATTCTTATACTTTTGAATAATTGTCTTACTAACTGTAACAATATTTTCTAGAAAAAAATTCGAAAACTAAAAAATGCAAAAAAAACAAATATACAAAATCTTATGAAATTATTTTGATGATTATCAAGTCTGAAAAATAATTGAAAAATATACTGGTTTATCAAAAAATCAGTTATTTTTTTGTGAAGAAATAGATTTTAAAGAAGAAGTTTTAGATTCAATAATAAAAAAAGTAAAAGACAAAATTCCTTATGAATATATTGTTAATATGTGAGAATTTTTTTGATTAGAATTTTATGTTGATTCTAGAGTTCTGATTCCTAGGAATGACACAGAAATAATGGTAGAAAAAACAATAGAAGAAATAAATAATTCTATAAATATAGAATATATAGATGTATGAACTGGTAGTTCTTGTGTTGCTATAAGTATTTTAAAAAATATTTCTCAAGAAAAAATAATAAAATCAAGTGTTATAGATATTTCTACAAAAGCTCTTGAAGTAAGCAAAATTAATATAAGCAATCACAATGTAAAAAATATAGAAATAATAGAATGAAATCTATTAAATGATTATAAAAATAGTAAAAATAAAAAAATAATTACTGCTAATTTACCATATATAAAAAATAATGATTTTGAAAATATGAGTTATGAAACAATAACTCATGAACCAGATTTGGCTCTATATTGATGAGAAAAAACAGGTTTTGAATTATATGAAAAACTTATCTCTCAGTGTGAAAATTTGTGAAATATTTCTTTATTTATTGAAATAGGATTTGATCAAAAAGAGTATGCTCAGAAATATTTAGAATCAAAAAATCTAGGGTATAAAATTTTTCAAGATAATTTTTGAATTGAAAGATGCATAAAAATTAATTTTATTTAATAAAAATTGAATCATATTTTCTTTTGTATTAAAAAAAAATTATGATAAAATAAGTAAAAGTATAATATTTGTAAAATAATTTTTTAAGATATGGCATTAGAAGAATTTGCACCAGATATAGAATCAAGTGAGTCCTCTTGAAATTCGGCAGAAAAATCAAGTGAAATTTCTGAAAAATATAAAGAAAAGGCAAAGAAATCAGCAGCTTGAATAAAAAGAACTACAAAAGATGAAAAAAAAGCAAAAAAATATGATTTTTTATTGTCTAACTTACTTGTGTCTATAATTGTCGATAAAAAATATGATACTGTAATTGAAAGACTATTTAAAACAATGGATTACTGATATACTTCTAATTTTTTAGTTTGAGTTATGTCATTAATAAACGAAAATGTCTCTAATAAAATAAGAGAAATTTCTAATAAAGAACAAATAGTTTTTTCTTATAATGTTAGTGAAGAAATTAGATTTGATGACAATAATTTACCAAGTGAAGTAAAATCTAGAATCAATTATTGGATTGAAGATATTATTGATTCTATTACTATAGAATATTCTAATATTCAAAACAAAAGAATAATAGATTTATTAAAAAATGATTGAGAAATAATTAATCAATATATTGCAATCGTATTTATATTTTTCTTAAAAAACATAAACATTACAATATCAAAAAATGAAGCCTTGAATATTTCTAATTTTATTGTATGAGAAGTTTTAAATTCTTTAAAAAAAATAAAAATAGAAGAAGTTTAAAGCTTCTTTTTTTGTTTAGTATAAATAGTTTTCTAGTAAAAATAAAATTTGACTTTACAAAACTATTAAGTAAAATCTCGCGCGAACCAAAAAACGTCTATCTAAGAGAATTTTTTTAAGAAAAAACTTAAGAAATGAATATTTAGATGGATTATATTTGCGTTTTTAGGATTATTTTTAAATTTTAATATTTTTATAAAATGGGTAATAAACAAGCTCCTTTAGACAAGATTAGAAATATTGGTATTATTGCACATATTGATGCTGGTAAAACTACTTGTACTGAAAGAATTTTATATTATACAGGTAGAATTCATAAAATAGGTGAAACTCACGATGGGGAAGGAACAATGGACTGGATGGAACAAGAAAAAGAAAGAGGTATTACAATTACATCAGCTGCAACAACAGCTTTTTGGAAAGATCACCAAATTAATATTATTGATACTCCAGGTCACGTGGACTTTACAATCGAAGTAGAAAGATCACTAAGAGTATTAGATGGATGAGTTGCAGTATTTGATGGTTCTCAATGAGTAGAACCTCAATCAGAAACAGTTTGGAAACAAGCTGATAAATATAAAGTACCTAGAATTGCGTTTGTTAACAAAATGGACAAAATGGGTGGTGACTTTGAAATGTCAATCGATACTATCAAAAAAAGACTTGCTTGAGATAAAGTAGTAACTATTCAATATCCAATCGGAGCCGCTGAAACTTTTATCGGTATAGTTGATTTGATGCAAATGAAAGCTTACCATTTTAAATGAGATTCAGGACAAGATGTTACTGAAATCGAAATTCCTGCTGATATCGCTGATAGATGTAACGAATTGAGAGAAGATATGGTTGAAAAAATTGCATCTCAAGATGATGAATTGATGGACAAATATTTTGAAGTAGGGACTCTTACTTTGGAAGAATTAAAATCAGGTTTAAGAAAAGCTGTTATTAATAACAAGTTATATCCTGTTGTATGTGGTTCAGCATTACAAAATATTGGTGTACAAATGGTTATTGACGCTGCTGTTGATTTTCTACCTTCTCCAATGGATGTTAATGATTGAATAATTAACTGTAAAGAAATTGAAAGCGGAGAAAATTTTAAACAAATTGAAGTATCAAATAATTCTTCTTTAGCTGCTTTAGCTTTTAAAGTTGCTACTGATCCTTTCGTAGGTAGATTAACATTTACTAGAGTTTATACTGGTACTTTAAAATCTGGTTCTTATATTTATAATCCAGTTTCTGGAGCTAAAGAAAGAGTTGGTAGATTATTACAAATGCATGCTAACGATAGAGTAGAAATTCCTGAAATTACTGCTGGTAATATCTGAGCTGTAGTTGGTTTAAAAGATACAAAAACAGGTGATACTTTATGTGATGTTAATGATAAATTTTTAGTAGAATCTATTGAATTCCCAGAACCAGTTATTTCTGTTTCTGTAGAACCAAAATCAAAAGCTGATCAAGAAAAAATGGGTGTTGCCTTATCAAAATTAGCTGAAGAAGATCCTTCTTTCAGAGTTAGAACTGATGAAGAAACTGCTCAAACAATTATATCTGGTATGGGTGAATTACACTTGGATATTATTGTTGATAGAATGAAAAGAGAATTTAAAGTTGAATGTAATGTAGGTGCTCCTCAAGTTTCTTACAGAGAAACTATTAAATGAGTTGCTAAAGATGTTGAACATAAATACTCAAAACAAACTTGAGGTAGAGGTCAATATGGTCACGTTGTTATAACTTTTGAACCATATAAAGAAATGGATGAAGAAGATATAAAAGCTGAAGCAAAAGAAAAACCTACAAACAAATTTGTAAATAAAA
>JBEPWB010000011.1:0-25388 GCA_041642635.1 bacterium | reverse complement strand
CTTCTTGAATTTTAGTAATAATTTTTTGAAAATAATCTTTTTTTGATTCTTTTTCTAAAAAATCTTGCCAAGAATTATTAATTTTTGTATTTAATTTCATTATTTCTTGAAATAATTATTTTATAATGTAAAATAATTATACAAAAATATTTTAAAAATTAAATAAAATAATAAAAAATATGTCAATTAAACAAAATGTGATTTCAGAATTACAAAAAAAAGATTTTCCAGATTTAAAATTTTTGACTTCAAAAGAGGTTATTGATAATTCATTAATTATTTTGGAAGAATTATTACAAAGAGAAATTGATGATTTTTATAGTTTATTAGAAGTTGAAAATAAGGATTTAACTTTTGAATCTTTTGAAGATAATAATGTTTTATGATTATTTTGGTCGATTTTAAATCATTTAGAATGAGTCAATTCTAGTGAAAAAATAAGAAATATTATAGAAACTTTTAGACCAAAATTACAAGATTTTTCTAATGAAGTTGCTTATTCTAAAGAATTATTTGAAAAATATTTATATGTAGAAAAAAACTTAGAATTAGACGAAGAACAAAAGAGAATAATGTTTCTTAGAATAAAATCTTTCAAAGATAGATGAATAGATTTGCCAAAAGAAAAACAAGACAGAATAAAAGAAATAAACAAAAAATTATCTAGTTTATCAGATAAATTTACAAATAATATTGTAGATGAAGAAAAAGATTTTGAATATTTGATTACAGATTTTGAAATAATAAAAGATTTGCCAGAAGAAGTTTTGAGTATTGCAAGAAAAAATTGAGAAGAAAAATGAGGTTGGCTTTTTGACGCTGATCCAACAAGCACTCAAGCTTTGATGAAATACTCTTCAAGCCCAGAAGTTAGACAAGATATTCAAAAATTTTGATACTCTGTTGCTTCAAAATGAAAATTTGATAACAGAGAAAATATTTTACAAATTTTGCAATTAAAAGATGAAAAAGCAAAAATTCTTGGTTATGATAATTATGCACAAATGAGTCTTAACTCAAAAATGGCTGATTCTCCAGAACAAATTTTTGACTTGGTAGAATGAATTTCTGCAAAAGCAAGAGAAAAAGCAGAAAAAGATTTAGAGGAATTAAAATCATATTTTTCTCTAGAAAAATTAGAAAGCTATGATGTTGCTTATTATTCTAGAATTTTAAAAGAAGAAAAATATGACTTAGACGAAAAAGAAGTAAAAAAATATTTTGAATATGAAAATGTTTTATCTTATATGTTTGAAGTTGTACAAAATTTTTATTCTCTAGAAATAAAAGAAATAAAAGTGGAAACATACGATAAAGATGTTAGAGTTTTTGAAATATATAAAGATTGAAAAATGATTTCATATTATTTTTTGGATGCTTTTTACAGAAAAACAAAAAGACCTTGAGCTTGGGCAGATTGTCTAAGAGAAAGAGAATATTTTCCTGAAGAAAAAATTCCTGTTGTTTTAAACGTTTGTAACTTTCAAAAATCTGGTGAATGAAAAACTACACTTTATTTGAGAGATGTTGAAACTTTGTTTCACGAGTTTGGTCACGCACTTCACGAAATAATGTCTGAAAGTAAATATAGTGAATTATCAGGTTTTTGAGTAGAATGGGATTTTGTAGAATTACCAAGTCAATTGATGGAAAACTGGGTAAGTGAAAAAAATAGTATGAAAAAATTATCAAAACACGTTGATTCTTGAGAACAAATTAGTGACGAAATAATTCAAAAAATGGAAAAATTAAAATATTTTATGAGTTGAGTTTTTGTTGCTAGACAAAACGAATTCTCACTTCTTGATATGAGTTTATATTCTTGAAGCATTCCTTTAAATATTGAAGAATTAGACAAAAAAACTCTAGATATAGTGAATAAATATTCTATTTTTCAAAGATGAGAAGATTACAAAATGTATTGTAGTTTTAATCATATTTTTGGTTGAGGTTATTCAGCTTGATATTATTCTTACATGTGGGCAGAATTACTTGAAGCAGATGTTTTTGAAAAAATAAAAGAGATGTGAATGTTTGATCCACAAACTTGAGAAAAATTGCTTAGTACTATAATCTGACAATGAACTAGAAAAAAAGCTTCAGAATTATTCTATGATTTTATGTGAAGAGATTTAGATAATAAAGCTTTTATGCAAAGATATTGAATATAAAACAAAAATAATTATAATTTATAAAACCTTATAAATTATAATTATTTTTTTGATGAAAATTTTAGCATTTGAAACTAGTTGCGACGACACGAGTATTGCTTTGTTTGAAGACGATAAACTTATTTTTATGGATACAGCTAGCCAAATAAAAATTCATAACCTTACAGGTTGAGTTGTTCCTGAAGTTGCAGCTAGAGAACATGCTAATGTTATTTTTGAAGTTTTGCAAAATGTGCTGGATAAAACCTCTACAACTCTTGAACAAATTGATTATATTTGAGTAACAACAAATCCTTGATTATTGCCATCTCTTTTGACTTGAACAACAGTTGCATGAACTATTTCTAGCGTTTTAAATATTCCAATAATTCCAATTGATCATATTCAAGCTCATATTTTTTCTAATTTTTTGGAAAGAAAAGAAGAAGAAGTAAAATTTCCTCTTATTTGTTTGACTGTTTCTGGTGGACATAATGATATTTTTTATATGGAAAATATGTGGGATTTTCAAAAACTGGGTTCAACTTGAGATGATGCAGGTTGAGAAGCTTTTGATAAAGCGGCAAAAATGATGTGACTTTGATATCCAGGTTGACCAATTATTTCAAAATTTTCTAGTGAATATGAATCAGAATGATGAGTTTCAAAAGAATTATTTCCAAGAGTTTGGCTTGTAAAAAGAGATTTTAATTTTTCTTTTTCTGGTTTAAAGTCTAGTGTAAAAAGGGAAGTAGATAAAAGAATTCAAGAAAAATGAAGTTTAACAATTGAAGACAAAAAAGAAATAAGTTTTGAATTTGAAAACGCAGTAACTGAAGTTTTGGCTTGGAAGCTTGTAGAAGCTGCAAGACAAAAAAACGTAAAATCAATAATGCTTGCCTGAGGAGTTAGTGCTAACAATAAACTAAAAAATGAAATAGAAAAATTATCCAAAAAAAATAAACTAAATTTTATTTTTCCAACAAAATTAGTTTATTGTATGGATAATGCAGCAATGGTTGGAATTCTTACTTATTATAGAATCAAATATAATAATTTTGAACACAAAATTTGAGCTGTAAAAATGTAATAAAAAAATTAGTATTTTTTGAAAAATACTAATTTTTTTATGCTAATTTTTCTTTGATTTTCATTGTATCTCTTAGATAAATATTTCATCTCTCAGTTAAAATATTTTTTATCAATTTATCTCAAAATTCTAATCTTCTATAAAAATCTTCAGTTGTAATTATCGCGTATTTTATTTTTCTTCAATAAAAAGCTTCTGATAAAAAAACTCATAATTCTTCTTTATCTATTTCTCATATTAAAAAAATATCTAAAATTGATTTTCCGGGAGTCATTAATTTATTTTTTACAGTTTCGTTTATAATAATTAATTCTAATTCTTGTTTATTTTTGAAGTAAGTTTTTACTTTTTCTAAGGGATTATATGTTTTTAAAAAAATATTTGTAAAATCATCTAGTAAATAAAATTTTGGATTAACAAAAAATATTTTTTTTCTAAGTTCTACTTTGTGTTTTAAAACTCATAATTCTGTTAAGCTATCAAGCTCTCTTTTTATAGAGTTTATTTGCTCTTCCAAATCTCTTGATAATGCTCTCATATGGAATCAATCTTTATTCCCAGCTTCATATTCTAAGAAAAATTTTTCTAATAATTTTGTTCTACATTTTGATCAAAATATTTTAGATATATCTAAGTCTTTCATTTTTATTTTGTAATTACTTCAAATAATTTTTCACCGTTAGGGGAATGCATAAAAATTCATTCCAAATAATGATAATGCAAATGTTCAACACTTCTTCATCATTTTCCATGTCTTATGAACGAAAAATAATTTTTTTCTCAAAAATAATTTTTCATGTAAAGTTCTATATTTTTAAAATCAAGAATTTCTTCATCAGTCAAATCTGTTGTATTTGCTTTATGTTCAATTGGAAAAGCTAGTAAATTTTGTTTGTATCAATAATAAGGAAATTTGTTAAATCTAACTTCCCAATATTTTGTTTTGTACAAAAAAAGTGCTTTTTCATCTTCTTCTAATTTGCAAAATGGACAATCTTTTCCTGCAAGATAAGGATTTTTGCTTATATATTCATCTCTATTAAAAAACATAATTTTTGTATTTCTTGTATAAAAAATTTAAACATTTATATAAATTTAACTAAAACATTTTAAAAATCAAATTTTAATTGATTTAATGCTATTTTTTAATAAAATATTTATAATATTTTTATTTGTTAAATAGATAATACAAAAATAATTATGAAAAATTTAAAACAAGAATTAACTGATAGATGACTTTTGTACCAACATACTAGTGATGAATTATTTGAAAAAATGGATGCTTGAGAAGGGGTTTTTTATTGCGGTTTTGATCCAACTGCTGATTCTTTGCATTTGTGAAATTTTATAGGTTTTATGGTTGCAATTCATTTTATGAGAAGATGAAATAAATATATAGCGCTGACTTGATGAGCGACTTGAATGATTTGAGATCCAGGTTGAAAAGACAGTGAAAGAACTTTTTTAACTGAAGCTGATTTAGAAAATAATCAACAAAAAATTTCTGTTCAAATTACAAATGTATTGAATAATTTGGAAAAATTTACTTGAAATGATTTCAAGTTTGATTTTATAAACAACAAAGTTTTTTATGAATGAATGTCATTTTTAGATTTTTTGAGAGAAGTCTGAAAATTTATGACAGTTAATTCTATGATAAACAAAGAATCTGTTAAAAAAAGAATAGAAGATCCTTCAAAATCAATAAGTTATACAGAGTTTTCTTATCAATTATTGCAAGCATATGATTTTGCAAAAATGAATAATGAAATGTGAGTAAATATGCAAATTGGTTGACAAGATCAATGGTGAAATTTGGTTTGATGAACTGAACTTATCAGAAAAAAATTCGATAAAGAAGCGTATGCTTTAACTTGGCCATTAATTACTGATTCTAGCTGAAAAAAATTCTGAAAAAGTGAGTGAAATGCTATGTTTTTGGACAAAGATAAAACAACACCATATTTTATTTATCAATATTTTATGAATGTTGCAGATGAAGATTTGTCAAAATATTTAAAAATGCTTACTCTTATAGAAACTGAAGAAATAGATAAAATTGTAACTGATCACTTAAGAAAACCAGAAAACAGAGCTGGACAAAAACTACTTGCTTTTAGTGTTGTAGAGATTATTCATTGAGTTAACGAAGCTAAATTAGCAGAAAATATTTCTAATTTTATGTTTTGAGATGTTGAAAAATTAGAAATATTAAAATCATTAAATGACGAAGAATTACAAACTTTTAAAAATGCAATGTGAGGTTTTGATTATTCTGGACAAAATCTATTTGAAACAATGGTAACAGCTTGATTAGAAGGTTCTAATTCTAATGCTAGAAATAGTGTTAAATCGGGAGCAATATTTATAAATGAACAAAAAATTGAAGATTTTAATTATGATGTTGAATATAATTTTATAAATGATAAATTTTTACTTTTAAGAAAGTGAAAGAAAAATTTTAGACTTTTATTAAAATAAAAAAAATTACTTTTAAAAAGTAATTTTTTTTATTTTAGGTTTTCTTCTATCCTGTTCATTATTTTTTTGTTTATTTTGTTACTATCGTTATTTATTATTTCTATTAAATTTTCTAAGTTTAAAACTATTACTTCAATATCAGCCATTGCTAATACTGTTGCAGTTCTTTGTTCTTCATTTAATAGAGCAATTTCTCAAAAAATATCTCAATGTGAAAGTTCTGCAATTCTATTTCATTTAATGGATATTCAAACTTTTCACTTTTTCAAAATATATCATTCTCAGTTTGATTCTTCTCATTCTGCGATTATAATCTCTCAATTGCTAATCTCTCTCATTTCACAATTTTCAATAATACTATCAATTATATCTTTGTCAATTCATTCAAAAATCTTAAGTGAATATATATTTTCTGGCATAAAAAAATAATGTTAATATTTAAACTAGTTAAATATTAACATTATTTTATATTTTATGCAAATTACATAATTATATCTAATTCAGCTTCACCTTCAACAGTATCTTCGCTACCGTCAGTAGCGTTATTTTCTTCTCCCATCACTTCATTATTAGAAGTGTTATCTTCAGTACCTGCAGCGTCAGTAGTTTCATCTTCAGTAGAAGTATTATCTTCCATAGTTTCTCCGTTATCAGAAGTATCTTCTTCCATATCGATGATAATTTCTTCACCATTAGTACCAGTATCATCGTTCATGTTAGTGTCAGTACCACAAGAAGCTAATAAAGCAAGTGATAAAACACTCAATATTGCTATAAATTTTTTCATAATTCTATTATTATATATAAAATGTGTCTTTTATTATAATAATTTTTTTTATAAATCAACAAGAAATTTTTTTTAATGCTTTACTTTTTGTTATCTTTATTTATAATATAATATTATTCTTAAAAAAATTTTTTTTTGTTTTTTTTGAAAAATTACTTATATTTATATAAGATATTTAATTTATAAATCAATAATAATTATGAATAGAAGAAGGCATGGGATTTCTTTTCAGAAAAAAATAAAAGATTATATAGTACCAATAGTTTGAGTAATATTAGTACTAATATTAATTTTTTCAATTTTTTGATGAGATGATCAAAACAATCAAAACAATAATGAAAATCAAGTGTGATTAGAAATTAATTTAGAAGATGAATTTTCAGAAGCGGTTATAGAATATGCTTGATGAAATAGAGAAACTTATGAATGAGAATCAGATTTATACAAATGAGAAAAAATACTCGTTAGAGAGGGAAGAGTAAAAATATCTAATGTAGAAAATTGAGTAGATTTTAATATTTCTAGACTTTGAGAAATATTATATGTTGATGATTGATTGTATAATCATTCTAGCTGAGAAGTTTGGTTAGATACTGAAAAACCAGTAGATGTAAATATGAATTTTGCAAAGTTAAAAGTATGAGAAAATTCACATTTATCTTTATCTCAAAACGAAGTTTCTTCAACTGTTTATTTAGTTTCTTGATTTGTAGAGGTTAGTAATTTGGCTTGAAGAAACACTGTATTAACATGATGAGAAAAAATTACAATTTCTAGAACTGATGCTTGAGACGACAGTATAGATTTATCATTATTAAAAGATTCTTTAGATCAATTTTTCTTGAGATCAGATTGGTATATATTGAATAATTGATCTTCATATTTAAACTCAGGTGAAGAGTGAGAAACTTGAAGTTGAGAAACTTCAAGTTGAGAATTATCATGAACATGAGAATATGCGCCAACATTAACTACAAACGGTTGAAATAGATATTTAAGTTTTAACAACTTAATTGATGAATCTAATGTATCATCATCAAGTATAGATATTAGATGAAGTTATAATGAGGATATAGTTACTGATTTTACAGTTAATTGAGTTTCAGCTGATTTGAATTCTCAAGAATGAACTTTTGAATTAACATGAATTAATACATCAGATAGAGTTAACGATTTAGTTTTCAAGGTTTATGATGATAGTAATTCTATAGTTTCCAAATTTGTTTATACTGTTTATTATTCAGATGGTCAATCAAGTAGTAACACTAATTCTGACGGTTGAACTTGAGGTTTTGATGTTAAGACTTTTGATGCTGATTGAGGTGATTTTACTTTTACTTCTCCAACAATAACTAATACTTATAATACAACTGATAGTTTTGTTACTATAAGATGACAAGTTTTTGATGAAAGAGTAGATAGAGTTACTGTAAATGGTTATGAGTTATCTTCTTTTAATTGAAGTACTTGGAGATATCACGCAGATGTAAATTATAATAATCTTGCAAATGGTACAAATATTTATGAAATAAAATATTTTTCTTGAGATAATCTAGTTTTTACTAATTATTATACTATAATAAAAAGTGAATCCAGTGCCTCTAATTCTTGAGTTATTTCTTGAGAATCAGATATATAATAAAAAACCTTTTTCTTTAAAGAAAAAGGTTTTTTATTATATTAACAGCTGCATCAGCTTCCACATCCTTCCGGAGCACATCATCCAGAAGCTTCTCAACCACCAATTATACTTATAAACATTGATTTTATTTCTTCATCACTAGGTTCTATACCTTCAAAAATAGTATCTTTGAAGTCAATAGACTCTTCTTCGACTATTAATGCAGGTTCCTTTGTTATATTTAATTCATTTTTTAACTCTTCATCATTAGTTAATTCTACTTTAATAAAATCAGTTAATCCTAGTTCATCAAGAGAACTATTAACTTTTGTTATTAAGTTTTTACTATTTTCTTCTGTTCAAAATATTTTAATTTTCATATTATATCTTTATTTATTTAAATTAAAAATGCAATTTAATTATATATTAAATTGCATTTTTTAAAAATTTTTTATTTATTTTCTTCAGTAGAAGCTTCTTCTGTAGAAGTTTCATCTTCTTCTTTTATTTTTCTAGGTTTTGAAACTAGAGCAACAACATCATCTGGATTGTTCATTATTTCTATTTTAGATAAATCAACATTTAAATCAGAAATTTTTATAGAGTCACCAATTTCTTCTAGTTTAGATAAGTCAGCATCTATAGAATCAACTAAGTTTTTTGGTAAAACTTTAACTTCTACTTCTTTTATTAATTCTTCTAAAACTCAACCTTCTTTTACAGCGTTTGAATTTCCTTTGAAATTTAAGTGAATTTTAGTATGAACTTTTTCTCATTTTACTACAGCTATAAAATCTACATGTAAGTAACTATTTGTTACTGGAGATTCTTGATAATCATGTACTAAAACTTCAATGTTTTTTCCTTCAATATCTAAATTAATAATGTGAGATTCTCAAGATACTCTAAATAATTTTAAAAACTCTGAATAATCAACTTTTATTTTTATTGGTTCTTGTTTTTTCCCATAAACGATAGCTGGTATCATTTTTTCGTTTCTCAGTTCTTGTACTTTCTCATCATCTTTTCTGATTTGAGCATTTAAGTTTAAATTTTCCATATTCTTTTGATTTTGATATAAATAATTAATGTTATATTAAAAAGCTTGCAAATTCTATTCATAAAACAAAAATTTGCAAAACTTTTTTTTAGATTTTTTTACTAGTCTATTTCTAGCTATTTTTCTACTTTAAAATAAGTCTATCATCACTAACTTCAAAGCTAGCTTTATATATTCATTCAGAGTTTAAAATAAGCAACTCTCAATCGTAATTAACATGAAAATCAATTATTTTTTCATTTGCTCATTCAATTTGTCAAATAAAAGTTAGATTTTTTGTGTTTCTAAAACTGTTAGTGTTAGTATTAAAAATCCATATTTTATTATTCATAAGCATATAAACATATTGTAATTCATTTCTAGCAATTATATCAATTTTACTTTCTCAATCGTATCTATAATTATCTGGTAATTGGTTTAAAGTTAAAGATTCTAATCTGTAGGGAGATGAGAAAAATTTTACCATTGATAAGTTTTCCTTTAACATATAAAATCAACCATCAATTCCCATACTTCTAATTTCTCAGTTTTGTTCCAAATCTCATTCTTCCAAATATGGAGTTCAAGATCTAAATTGATCAACTGCCAAAGTGTGTCTAGATATTTGATTGTTATTATTTAGTGTATAAAGATTACCAGAATATGATTCTATATCTTTTAAGTCTCACCATGTTGCTTGTCAGTCTACACTTACAAAACTAAAAAATCAACTATTTGTAAATTTTACAATTCTAGACTTATTTGTAAGTAAATATAGGTTTCAATTTATACTTACAGCATCTTTAAAGTTTTCATCTTCGTTTAGAGAATTAAAAACATATATACTGGCTTCTGATTCTTCATTTAATATAGGTCAAACTACTGATTTTTGGTTTATTATATAGCTTCTAGAATTTTGTCTTATAATTTTTACTGGAGAATTTTGTCTTGAATTATATATTCTATTTTCAGGTGTTGAATTAAATGTTTCTATTTTATTAAATTGATTTTTCAAAATATTAATATTAGCATTAATTCTATCCAAATCAGATAAAAATAATTCTTTATCTCTAGTTTTTTCTATTAATTCTTCAGCTTGGCTGATATTATTTTCAAAAACTTCTTGATTGGAAACATTTTCTGCAGCCACTCTAACAAAATTGTTTATTTCTGCTAAATCATTTTTTGCTTCTTCTTTTGTTTCTGTTTGAGTTGTAACAGAAACAATTTTATCAAGAGTAGAATATAAAAAAAATATTGAAACTGCTATTCACAAAATAAATACTATATTTTTTAAATGTTTTGATTTTGAATTAAGTTTTTCCTTTGCCATCAAAACATAACCTACAGAATTTTTTACAAATTTATTATCAATTATTTTTATTCAATAATGTTTTAGGTTTTCAATATATGGATTATTTTGTTTTTTTTCTTGGTTTTCATATTTTAGAGAACTGACTAAACAGTTTTTATGAAGAATTTCTCCGTTAAGAATATTTACAATATTTTTATTAAAAATATCTATTTCTTCAGATAGAACTAATCAATCCATTAAATCACTTTTTGTAAGATGTTTCATCAAATCAAGTGTAGAATTGATTACGATATCTCAATTCATTAAATTACCACTAGAAATATATGAAAAAAGTTTTTTGTTTTCATTTTTTTCAGTTAATTCAATCACTTCAGAATTTTTATTTATCAAATATGCCGAAGCTTCTCAAATATTAGAAAAAATATAATTATTTTCATTCAAAATACCAATAATCATATCTAAAGAATCTGATTGTCAGTTATCTTCTAATCTCCAAGTTTTTATGTATGAATTTATACTTTCTAAAGAAATTGAAAAATCTTTATAAGCATCATTTTTACTTATTTTATCAATAATATATTCAAGTGTATTATTGAGTACGTTTTCTGCCAATTTCTCATTTTCCGAATTAACTAGTATAAAACAATCTAGATTTTTATCTAAATTAATATTTCTTTTTAAAACAGTATTATTTTTTTCTAACTCTACTTTTTTTACACTAATTTCAAACATTTTATTTGTAGTATTAAATATTATTTTTGTATTTTAAAAATTATACAAAAAAGTTTTAAATTTCAAAATTGAAATAAAAACATTTTTAAATATAATTTGATTTAATAATTTATAATTATTTTGAATGTTAGTAGTAAAATGAAAAAAAGAGCTTTCTTGAAGCGTAAAAATTAGTTGATCAAAAAATGCAGCTTTGCCTATTTTGGGCGCTGCTTTGATGTTAAATTGAAAAGTGAAACTTAATAATATGCCAAAAATTTGAGACGTGAAAACTTTTCTTGATATTTTGGAAGGAATTTGAGTAAAATATTCTTGGGAATGAAATAGTTTACACTTGGATAGTTCAAATATCAATAATGAAAACTTAAATTTTGAAAAAATAAAAAAAATTAGATCATCAATTTTTTTATTATCACCACTTTTGCATTTTTTTTGAAGTATAAAAATACCTTTTCCAGGTTGATGTAAAATCTGAAGAAGACCAATTGACGCTCATTTGAACTGATTAAAAGAGATTTGATATGATTATACTTTTGATAACGAAGACATTTTTCTTAACTGAAAAATGTCTTCTGGAGAAAAAGTTCTAAACTGATGATTTTGAGTTAGTTCTACAGAAAATTTAATTGTTGCAAATGTTTTAAGAAAATGACAAACAATAATTAAATCAGCAGCAATAGAACCACATGTTATGAATCTTATTAGTTTCCTTAGAACTGCGTGAGCTGATATAAAAATGAGATATAATCACGAAATAATAATTACTTGAGTAGAAAAATTATCTTCAGATTTTGAGTTTGATATAGTTTCAGACTATATCGAAGCGGGAACTTATATGGTAATTTGAGCGTTAGCTTCAAAAGAATATATTGATATAATTGATGCTAGAATTGAAGATTTGTATGTTTTTATCGAAAAATTAAAAGAAGCTTGAGTTGTTGTTGAGGATTTATGAAATGATGTTCTAAGAGTTTTTAGGGCAAAAAAAATAAAAAATATAAATATTCAAACAAATATTTTTCCAGGTTTTCCGACAGATTTGCAATCTCCGTTTTCTATTTTGTTATCGCAAGCTGATTGAGTTAGTAAAATTCATGAAGTTATGTTTGAATGAAGATTGAATTTTTTAGTTGAGTTAGAAAAAATGACAGCAAATTTAGCTATCATGAATCCTCACGAAGCAGTCATTTTTTGACCAAATAATTTAAAATGATGAGTTACTGTGACTTCTTGGGACTTGAGAGCTGGAGCTGCAATGGTAATTGCTTGATTAATAGCAGAATGAACAACTCAAATTACAAATGTAGAATATATTTATAGATGATATGAAGATTTTTTGAACAAGTTAAAATCTCTTTGAGCAGATATAAATGAAATATAATAATTTTTAAATAAAAAAATATGAAAGGATTTTGAATAGGATTAATTATTTTTTGAATAACTGTAATTTTTTTCCCAGAACTAATTGGACTTTTAGTAGGTGGATTTTTTATATTTATTTGAATTAATTTGTTATGATTTTTTATTTTTCTAAGAAAAAATAAAAAAAATAGTGAAGACTATGTAAATTTTTGAGAATACAAAATTTATAGAAATAAAAAATAGAGTTTTTTAAAAAACTCTATTTTTTTTGTAAAAAAAATGTATAATAATTTTAATTAAATCATTTAAAAAAATTATGAACGATATTTTTTTGTACATAATGCTGGCAATAATTTCTTTTTTTCCGATAGTTATTTGGGCTTATTCTTTTGTTTTTATAGATGATAATCCTATTAACAAAAAAAGATTTTTTCTTGGTATTCTTGGTTGAGCTTTGGCTGTTTTTCCTATTTTGAATATGGATAAAATTTTAGATATTTTGGATTTTAAGTATCTAAATGTTTTTTATTTCGCCGCGCAAATTCAGAATTTTTTTACAACTCTTGAATTTTGAATTTCTCTGAGTATTTTTCTTGTTTTATTAATTTTGTTTTCATTTTTACTAGGTTGATTTTACAAAAATAAAAGACAAATTTTAAATATTTATCTAAAAAGTTTCTTTGTATTTTTATTTTTTATCTTTGTTTCGGTAATTTTTATTTTTCTTCTAAACTTTGTTTTTCAAAATTTTAATTTTAATATAGAGAATCCAGTTGCGTTTTGAAATATTATTTTTGATACATTAAAATTAATTATTTTTTATTATTTTATTGTAGCTTTTATTGAAGAATCAGCTAAGCATTTTAATTTTTTACAATCAGATGTTTTAAAAATAAAATCTATAAAAGATTGAGTTTTATATTCTATTTTTATAGCGCTTTGATTCAGTTTTGTAGAAAATATTTTGTATTTATACAATTATTATCAGGTATATTGATTATCATGAGAATTATTAAAACTTTATTTTTATCGCTCGACTTTTTCGGTTGTAGTCCATGTTTTATCAAGTAGTATTGTTGCTTATTATTTTTCAAAAGCATTACTTTTGTACAAAGAAAAAAATCTTAGTTTTCCTTACTTAAAAATATTTTTGTATTGATTAACTGTTAGTGTTTTACTGCATTTATTTTTTGATGTATTTTTGACGCTAGGTTTCACATTTGTGATTTTTCTTTATTTTGTTTGAGGTTATTTGTATGTAAGTTCTATTTTTTATAAAGAGTAAAAAAACCAAAGATTTTTAAAATCTTTGGTTTTTTATTGTATTGGATACAAATATTTTGTTTTAGTTATCTCCCAGCTAGGGTCTAATTTTTTTAATTCTTCAAAAAATCATTCAAAATGAAGTAATCAATAAGTTATAAATATTTTTTCACGTTCTGAATTTTGTACTTCTTGAGCTAAATATTCATCTCTTTCGTCAATTATAACATCAAAAATATCTTCAGCTCAAATTGCTTTAGTCATTGAGCTTTGTATATCTGGGTTACCAATAATTAGATTCATAATTGCTTGATTTACATAAACCAAGACATTTAATTGTCTTTGATTTAATCAAGCTAATGTTTCTAAGATTTGTGTATTTGCATCAATTGGCTCTCTTGTTTGTTCTTCTTGTTGTTGATTAGACTGGTTTTTATTATATATCTCAATTATTTCATCAATTGATAAATCAACATTAAAATCTAATTCGTTTTCTATTCATAGAAAATCATTAGTATTTTGAAAAGTTACTCAGTATAATCTAGAAACATTTGGGTATAAATTAGCATCAAAATTTATTCATAAAGCTTTATCAAACTCTTTCATATTTTCTTCGCTTCAAGGTCTTACTCATTCATAAAAATACACTCATCAATCTTGTTTAAAATCTCTTAAGTTATCAATTATTTTATCGTAATATTCTTGCGCTCAAATATGAATCATTGCTTGAAATTTTACAGTTTTTTCTCAGTTTGTTAGAGTGTATTCTGGCATCTTAGCTGGAAAAAATTCATTTATAGTTATTGCAATTCCGGCAAGAATTCAAAAAGTAATAAAAATAAATAATCATATTCTATACAAAAAATTCTTAAAAAATTGCACAAACTCAGTTATTTCTTTTTTTCTGATTTTTTTCCAAATAATATGAATCACATAAAAAATTATTGTATAAAATCATATACTAACAGCAAAACTTAGCATTCAAATAATTCAGTTGAAATAAAATGCAAGTGCAAAAAATAAAGAAAAAAGTATAATTGTTATTATATTTTTATAATTCATTAATTTTTTAATTAAATAATAAGTAGCATTAGTTTATTTATTTTTTGATTTTAATAAAATTTTTTTTATAATGCGCTTAGTTTTAATAAATTATTATATATTTTATGAAAAAAATAGTATTAGGTTTCTTTTTATTTTTTACATTATTTATTTGAAGTGTAAATGCTTCTATTTTTTGAGGAGATAATTCAGAAATACCATATTGTAATTGAGATGAATGTTGATTACAACAATGAGTTGATCAAGTTAAAAATTCTTGAATAGACTGAGTTGTAATAGAATGAAAAGCTTCAGAATATATTCAATCAATAATTGTTTATATTTTAGGATTTTTGTCTTTGATAGCGGTTATCTTGATTATTTATGCTTGATTTAATCTTCTAACTTCAGCTTGAGACGAAGATAAAGCAAAAAAATCAAAAACAATTATTCTTTTTTCAATTATATGATTGGTTATTATTTATCTTGCTTGACCAATAACTAATTTTGTAATATCTATGTTAACTCAAAACCCTTAAATAAAAACTGATTTTTACTAAAATCAGTTTTTATTTGTTTTTATATTCGAATTATGTTAATATTTTACTTGAATATATATTTTTTAAACCTTTTAAAATATGACAGAAAAAAAATTTATCTTATCAAATAAGAAAAAATTACCTATTTGAGCAATTTGATTTTTGGTTTTTGTATTATTTATTTCTATTTGATTATTTTTTTATAATAATTATTTAGACAAAAAAAATTCTGATATAAATTCTAGAATAGAATCAATTGAATCAAATATAAGTGAAATTGAAAAAGATCCAAAAGTAGAACTTTACTCTCTATTAAAAATTAACTCTTGATTAATTGCTGAGTTAGAAAAAAGAAACAATGTTACTGAATATATAAATCATTTATATAGTATTTGAAATGTTTATGGTTTGAAATTTGACTGATTTAGTTTTGCTGATTGAAAAATAATTTCAACTGCAACTTCAGAGTCTACACAAGATGGTTGAATTGCTTATAATAAAACAACAGAGTTTATAAGTGATTATAGAACTTCTGAAAATGCAAAATTTGATTTAAACTTTATAGAATCTTTCGAGTGAATGGATACAATGAAATTTAATGTTAATTTTGATCTTAAATAATTTTAACTTTTTTAATAAAAATATGTCTAAAAATATAAAAAATAATAAAATTTATTGATACATTATAATTTTAATTGCATTATTTATTTTTGTTTTGTTTACAAGATGACAATTTAGTGAAATGCAAGTAAAGTTAGATGAGGTTTCAATAAACGAATTTAGTGAACAAGAATCTAGAAATAGATTATCTGAATTAAATAAAATTCAAAATGAAATAAAAACTAGTGATATATCTTATGAAAATTATTTAGTTGAAATAAATGAAGACGAAATAATTGATTATATTTACTGAAAAATCGAAGAAGATAATCTTACTTATAATGATTGAATTGCAATTGTTAGAAATTTAAGTATTTCAAAATGAGATATAAATGAAATAGGTTTTAACGAAGCAACTATTAATTTGAGTATGAGAGTTCCTTCAGAACAAAGAATGATGAATATGTTGAATTTTTTGACTAAAGAAGATTCAAAATACAAATTTTATATTACTTCTTTTGATTATCCAAAAGTAAATCAAGGATCTAGTTTTAATATAAATATACCTTTAAAAATATTTTATAAATAATATTATGGAAGAAAAAAATATTTCAAATAAAGAATTTGTGCTTTTTAAAAAAGTTTGAACAGTTGATAAATATAATTTTTACGAATATATGTCAGTTATGATTGACGGTTGAGTATGAATTACAGAAGCATTAAGTTCAGTTGAATCAAAAATCACAAGTGTTTATTTTAAGCAAAAAATTAAAGAGTTAATTACCTATATTTCTTCTTGAGACTCTTTTTCAAAATCAATGAAAAAAATGCCTAATATTTTTGAAGCTTATGAAGTTTCTTTGATAGAAGCATGAGAAACTACAGGTCAATTGAGTAGTTCTTTTATGAAATTAAGTGATGAGTTAAAAAAACTTCATGATTTAAAAAATAAAATAAAATGAGCTCTTACTTATCCGTTTATAATATTTATATTTTTAATAATTGCATTAGTAATTGTTTTGACTTATGTTATTCCCGCTATTGAGCCACTTTTTGTTGATTCAAATGTAGAATTACCACTTGCTACAAAAGCATTAATAGCAACTTCTGATTTTGTTATTTATAACTACTTGTTTATTTTACTGTTTTTTGCAACTGCATTTGTAATGTTTTTGATTTATAAAAATACAAAACAATGACAAGAATCACTAGAATTGTTTGTTCTTGATTTTCCTTTAGTTTGAAAAATTTATAAAAACTATATTTTAGCAAATGTAGCATCAAACTTATCTAGTTTAGTTTGATCTTGAATTTGAATAGTCAAAAGTTTGAGCTTGGTTTGAAAATCTACAAACAGTTATGTTTATATCTGAATTTTTGATGAAGTTATAACAAAAGTTTCTGCTTGAGAAACTATTGTAAAATCTATTGAAGATACGGATAAGAATAAACAATTTTTTCCCTCTGATTTTTTACAAATGCTTTCTGTTTGAGAAAAAACAGCAAGTATAGAAACAATTTGTAATAAAATAAATATTCAATACCAAAAAGAAGTTGATTATTCATTAGCAAGACTTACAAAGTGGATTGAACCTATCGCTATTTTGATTTCTTGAATATTTATTCTATGGTTTTCTTTTGCAATTTTTTGAGCTATATTGCAAGTTACACAAACTGTTTGATAAAAACCCAAAAAATAATTTTTATTTTGGGTTTTTTTACTATAATAAAAATAATAAAATAATAATTTCTATTTATGAAAAAAGACCTTAATTGATTTACTTTAATAGAATTTTTAGTAGTCATTACGATAATATGATTAATCACATTAATGACTTATATTCCATATAGCCATTATCAAAATAAAGCAAAGCTAAAAATTGCTACTCGTGAAATTAGTCAAAGTTTTTATAATGCAAAAAATATGGCAAGATCATGATTAAAAAATAATTCTTCAAATGTCTCTATTTGATTTTATATTACAAAAAATGGTTCTCAAAATAATATTTTAACTTTTTTTAGTTATCCCCATAATATTGATGAAATAAATATAAGCAATCAAGCTTCTTGAAATATTGAAATTATAAAAGAAACTGAGCTTCAGGATGGAGTTTCTATTACTTATTTAGATGATTACGAAAATTTACTTTTTTATTATGATTCTATTTCAGGTGATTCTAAAATATATACTTTTATTTGATGAAATAAAGAAGTAGTAAAAGATGATATATTAGATATAAAATTATCATACAAAAATGCACAAACAAAAAGTTTAACATCAGAAGTTAGATTTATAACTGGAACAAATATAATTGATTATAAATAATGAAAAATATGAAAAATTTTACAAAAAAATGATTTTCAATAATAGAAATAATGATATGAATATTTATTTTTACTATATGAATAATAAGTGTTTATTCTCTTATTATTAATACTCTACAATTAAACGATTATAATAAAAATTATATTATATGAGCAAATTTAGCAAGAGAACAAATAGAACTTGTTAGGAATATTAGAGATAGTAATTATGAAAAAATCCAAGTTTATAATCAATTAAATCCTATTACAAATAATCATACAAATACTTTTGAATTTTGAAAATATTACAAAATAGAAAATATTTTTTCAACCAATTGAGATGTTTTTCCTGTGAGAATCAATGAAATAATTGATTTTTGAGAATGAGAAAATGAAGTTAATTGAAAAATGCAAAATTATAGATTATGTATAGATGATAAAAATTTATATACCTTTGATTGTTCTTGAAATGAAGAAACACCATTTTTTAGATATATAAAAATAGAAAAAGTAGAGCATTGAGAGGAATGAAGTACTGAACTTATAAAGGATGCTTTTTTGGTAAAATCAAAAGTAATTTGGTATAGTAGATGATATAAAGAATTTGAAATAAATAATATTTTTACTGATTTTAAAAGATTTTAATATGAAAAGAAATATAAATTGATTTACTTTGGTTGAAGTAATTGTTTGAGTTACTATTTTTTCTATGATAATGATTTCTGTTATGTCAATTTATATTTTGGCTTCAGATACTTCATTAAAATCAGACATTAATAGAGCAATGCATGAAAATACAAAAAATATTATTACAGATATTTCAGAGTGAATAATAAATAATTGAATACTTTGAGTTTCAAAATCATATATTGATTCTTGTAATAAAAATTTGTGATCCCAAAATTATAAACTTTGAAACAAGTTATGTCTAAATTCATGAGAAGAATATTATCTTGCAAAACAGGATAATTGATGAAATTTTATTAGAGTTTCTAATCCCGATTGTAAAAATATTACTGATCAATGTTTTATTGTAAAAAATTGAGTACCAATAAGTAATAGTTTAGTTTCTATCAAAAATTTATCTTTTTTTGTTACAGATAATTTATCAAGAAAAATAACTTTATCTATTGTTATGCAACCAACTACAAAATCTTGAGTAAAATCTACTCAAATAGAAAATAATACTTTTACATTTCAAACAACGATAAATTCTAGACCTTTTTAAATAAAAAATTATGAAAAAAAATTTATGAAATAAAAAATGATATTCAATTATTATTTCACTTTTGCTAATTTGATTTTTGCTTGTTTTAACTATTTGAATTTTTAGATTAGTATTAAACGAAATGAAAAGTAATAGAGCAATGTGAGATTATTTAAAAGCATTTGCTTGAGCAGAATCTTCTCAAGAATTAGCATTACTTTGAATAAAAAATAATTGATATTGATATGCTTGAGAAATTGAAAATGGTATAAATTCAAAATCAATTTTATTATCAGAAAACCCAAATAGTCAATGAGATTTTCATCCACCAAGAGATGTTAAAATATTTTTTACAAATGATTGAAAAGTTAATTCTTATGAATGAAAAATAGAGCCTTTAGGTTATACAATAATACCACTTTTTTACATTGATGAAACATGAGAAAATAAAATTAATAATTTTTCATTTTCTTTGTCATCTTGATCCTCAAATGATTTATCTTGGAATATCTTGTGAGAATCAAGCTGACTTTCATGAAAATGAACAAATTTTTTATGAGTAGAAAAAAGACTTGATTGAAATGAGTTTTCTTATACTGAAAAAAGTGCAGCTAATTTTTTAAATAGTTCTACAACAAATTATTTGATACTTAATAATAGTAGTTCTAACCAAGATTTGGAATATAAGCTAGAATCAACCAATATAGATCAGTATTTTACAAAACCAAATTTGAATATAATTTCAAGCTGAGAAATAGGGGATTATAGACAAAACCTAAATACAAATATAGATAATGATGAGTTTTTAAATATTTTAAGGTATTCAGTTTTTAGTGAATAATGGCTAGTTACAGCCATTATTTTTTATTTATCAAATGTTTTACTTTAAACTAGCAATTTTTTTATAAAAAAAATTTGCAATTACTATTTTATTAGCTAAACTAAAGGGTGTTTATATTTATAACATTTTGTTAACATGAAAAAACAAGATTTTATTAAAGCAGTTGCTGCTGATGCTGGTTTAAGCCAAGACGCTGTTTCTAAAGCATTAACATCTATGATTGATGTTATTACTGATGAATTGAAAGCTGGAAATGAGGTTAATATTACTGGTTTTGGAGCTTTTAAAGTTTCTGAAAGAGCCGCTAGAAATGGTTTAAATCCTAGAACTAGAGAACCTATTAAAATTCCTGCAATGAACTCTCCAGTTTTTAGAGCTGGTAAAACATTAAAAGAATCTGTTAGATAGTTTCTTATAAAATATAAAAATATATTTATCATTTTTTAGATAAATATATTTTTTTTTGTCTTTTTTATATTTTAGTGTTATAATTTATTAGATTATATTTATTTATTTTATTTATGAATAAAGTTCACATAGATAAACTGCCTAAAAATCACTGCAAAGCAGATATTATAGAATCATTTATTAATGATGGTTTTATTGAGGTTGAATTTTTTTATGATTCAAAGTTTGAAAATACAAAACATCTTAGAGATTTTGTTGATATTATTTGTGAAAGGTTAGATTTTACAGATAAACAAAAATCTAGGTTTATTTTAATAGCGGATGAATTAAATAATAATGCTATTGAATATTGAAGTTCTAGTAGTGCACAAAATATTTTGAGAATAAAGCTTTATAATCTCAATTGACAAAAAGTATTTAATCTAGAAGTTCAGGATAAATGAAATTGAAAAAAACCAAAAACAGCTCTAGATATGGAAACAATGAGAGCTCATAAATTAAAGGTATGATACTTTTGACATGATTCTATAAGATGAAGATGATTATTTTTAATAATCGTAAAATTAGTCGATAGGCTTTATTTTAAAAACTCTTGTGATGGTTGATTAGTAGTTTGAATAAAAACTCATCTAACATAAAAAACACTTACTGAAAGTAAGTGTTTTTTATGTTAGATTCACATTGATTAGCATTTTCATTTAAACAATAGAAAATTTTATTTCTTATTCTCAAGTCTACATAGTATAAGTCTCAATTACTTATATCTTGTCTTTCTTCATCAAAAATAACTAGATTTCTTATTTGATCTTCAATAGTACTTATTCAATCTAGTGAAAACATTAAAATTACATCATTTTGAGTTATCATATGAAATTCTCTTTCAAGTTCATAATAAACCATTTCTTTTATTTGTAAATCAACAACATTATCTCTAACTAGATTATCAAATCTTATAATTTTCTCCAAATATTCTTGAGAAAAAATTTTTCTATATTCTAAAAATATATTATCTCAGTAATCTTTTTCTATTTTAAGATTTCTCAATTCTTCATTAATTCTATTTTTTGGAATAAGGCTTCAGTTTTGCAATAGAGAGTAATTTTTTTCATCAATTACTACGTTATATATTTCTGGAAATGATCAGATTTCTATTTCTAAAGTATCAGGCATAACTATATTCAAATTTATTCTGTTCAAATTATCTTGATAATTTTTTATTTGATTAAATAATTCCTGTTCTCTAATATTAAAAATATTGTCTCATCTAAAATCTTCCAAAGCAGAATAGGCAATATTCATATTTGTATTACTATCAAGTCTAGTAATCTCAATATTTTTTACTCTAAAAATTGGTCCAGTAATAACTACAATAAAAATAACAAAAATTATTATTATTACAATAAATAAATAAGGAATATATTTTGTGTTATTTTGGTATGGAAATTTTATTTTTGTAATATCTATTTTTAGGGAATTTCTTTTTTTGCTAAATTTTTTATTGTTAAGATTTCCTAATACTTGAGTTCATCTAGATTTTTTATTTTTTTTAGCAAGAAATTTTTTTGCTTTTTTTTCTATTTTATTTCTAAACTTTTGTATTTTTTTTAACATTTTTATATTATTTAGTAACATTATTTATTGCTTCGCATATTTCTTGTCAAATTTCTCATTTGTTATCATATCTGTATCTGATTTTTGGAAGTTTTCTAATATTTATTTTCCTATTGTATTTTTTTTGTATTTCGTGATTGTGTTTTGCTATAGTTTTTGCCAAAATTTCTTTGTTTTTAAAAGCGCTTACCCAAACATCAAGATATGACAAATCACTACTAATTACAACTTCACTAATACTAATTATTCCAAAATCATTTTCAACATCTTCTATCTCTTCAAAAATCAAATTTCATATGATTTCTCTTGAAATACTCTCTAATTTTTTAATTCTATCTTTGTTCATATTTTTTATTAATTTATTTATTTTATATGTTAACAATATACAAAATTATTTAATTTTGACAAATATAATTTGATTAATATAATGTTTTCACTTTTAGAAGTCTAGAAGCAATTATTTTTTAATTCCTTTAAGGGGATAGAATTATCATGATATACGCAGTAAGAAATGACTGAGAAACTAACGAAAAATTGATTCTTAGATATAAGAAAATGTTTTTTCAATCAAGAATGGCAAACAAATTGAGATCTGAAAGATACGCTGTTGGTAAACCAACAAAGAAAAAAATCAGACACTCTGCTATCGTTAGAGAACACTATAGAATGTTAAATAATAAAGTTTACTTTTAATCAATTTTAAAAGTAAGAATAGCTTTTAGAATAAAAGTTCAAGTTTTATAACTTGAGCTTTTATTTTTTGTCTAAAAAAGTATAATAAAAAAAATAAAATTTAATAAAAATAATACTTTATGTTTAAAAAAATAGTTTGACTATGATTTTCTAGCAAATGAAAAAACGCAAAAGATGTAAAAAAATATGTTACTAGCCTTGTTGAATGATGAGCAACAGAGTTTTTTACATGATATAATCCGCCAGAATGGTACACAAGATTTTGATTTGAAGTTAGTCCAAATGGTAGATTTTCAGAACATGAACAAATAACAGATTTTGAAACCTTAAAAAGTATCGCTTCAGAAGTCCATGCTCATGATTTGGAATTATTTATCAACCTTAATGCTTGGTATTATACTGACGAAACAATGCCATATATAAAAAAAATGGTAGAAGAATTTATTTCTCTATGAATTGATTGAATAATTTGTTGAAATATTAGTATTTTGGAATATTTAAAAGAAATAAATTATCCTGGAAAAATAAATATTTCTACTATTTTGGCTGTTTACAACAAAGAAGCAATAAGATTTATGCTTGATAATTATAATGTAAACAAAGTTATTTTGAGTAGGGAAGTTACACTAAAAGAAATAGAATCAATTGTGCAAGAATTTCCACAAATATTATTTGAAGTTTTTTGAGAATGAGATTTTTGTAGATATAATAATTGACTTTGTTACGCTGAACACAAATATTGAGAAAAAGATATTTGTACAGTTGTTGTAAATGATTTGGTATTCAAGAAAAAATATAGAGCTGATTTCAAAAAAATAATTCTTGATGAAAATCTTGATAACGAGCAAAAAATACAAAAATTAAATGATGATTATTTTGATATTTTTGAACAAATAGAAAATATTTTTAGAGAAATAGATTTGTGAATTAGTGATGAAGCAGAGCTAAAAAAAGATTTAGAATTAATTATAAAAACTACTAAGACTAGAGTTGATTTATTTTTTGATGCTCTTTACCCAGTTAATTCTAGGAAAAATATAAATATTATGACTTATCTAAAAGCTGTAAAATTTTTAAATAATCCAGAATATGAAAATTTACAAAAAGAGCTAGAAAAATCTATAAAATCTTGAATGACTTATCATCTACAAAAAGCAAAACAAATTTGATGAGAAGCCAAATTAAAAGCTCATGAATTAGCTAATTTTTACTCAAAAAGTGATAATTTGAATCTTTATTGTTATTTGTTTTTTTCGCAATTCAAAAATATAGAAACAGTAAAATTCCCCACTAGATGAAGAAATTATAATGAAAAATTAAAATTAATAACTCAAGTTGTTGAAGAACAAAAAATCCCAGAAAAATTAATAGATAGATGAGTTAGTATTGAAAGAGCTCATTATGATTTAACTTATTTGTTCTGAGAAAAATTATGGTTTAGAAATATGTTAAAAGAATTATAATGCTTTACAAAAGCGATTTTATTTATAATATATTTTTAGTTTTTAAAATTTAAATAAAAATTTATGTGAAGAGGACCGGTTGTACAAGCTAGAAAAAATGCAGTTAATGCAGAAAAATGAAAAATATTTTCTGTTCATGCAAAATTAATCTCAATTGCCGCGCAAAAATGATGAGATCCAGACCAAAACCCAGCTTTGTTTTCTGCAATTCATACAGCTAAAAAAGCATGAGTTCCAAATGATAATATTGATAGAGCAATAAAAAAATGAACTTGAGAAGATAAAGATGCAGCAAAAATAGAAGAAATTATTTATGAATGATATGCTCCAGGTTGAGTTGCTTTAATGGTGCAAACTTTGAGTGATAATAAAAATAGAACTGTTTCTAATATTAGACATATTTTTTCAAAATATGGATGAAATATGTGAGAGACTTGAGCTGTAAGCTGGATGTTTAATAGACTTTGAGTTATTTTTGTTAGCCCAGAAAATAATGATTATGAAAAAATAGAAGAATTGGCAATAGAATCATGAGCACAAGATATTATTTCACATGAAAATTATATAAAAATAATTACTGAAATAGAGGATTTTAATAGTGTTGAAAAGGCATTTGAAGAAAAAAATATAGAAATCTTAGAATCAAAAATAGATTTTGTTCCTAATAATGATATAGAAATTACAGAATTTGATAAAGCTTTAAAATTTGTAAAAATGATGGAAGCTTTTGATGATGATGAAGACGTAAATATTATTTCTAGTAATGAAATTATTTCTAATGAATTACAAGCAGAAGTAGATGATTATATAGAAAAGCATAGCTTTAAAAGTTAAAAAAATA
>JBEPWB010000010.1:0-26414 GCA_041642635.1 bacterium | reverse complement strand
ATTCTAAAGAGGTTGAAACTGCTCATTGAGGTTGATATGAAGTATGGATAAATATGGAACAAAAACCAGAAGATTTTTCATTAATCAGAAAAGATATAGAAATAAATGATTAAATTTATTAAAACTAAAAAAGAGATTTTTTTAAAAAAATCTCTTTTTTAGTCCATAATGTATTCTTCTTTTTGAGAAATTTCATGGTTGAATTCTACTCACTTCAAATTTTCTTCTATGTGTTTTTCTATTTTTTGCATTATTTCTTCTTTTTTTTCTGGGTGATTTTTGATAGTTGATCTTGCTATTTTGTAATCCATTTTATCAAAATCAGCATTTTTTACTAATCATGTTTTTATTGAGTTTTGTGCACATTCTAGACTACAAAAACCAAAATGTTCTTTGTATTCTTTTGGATCAGCTATTAATCTAGCGTTACAATCACTATATCTACAATTCTCACAATTATCAGTTTTTTTACCGTTATAAACACATTCTCAGATAGTTGTGTGAGTGTTTTCATCTCCTACAAAATCAGAAACTCTGTCATCAAAAACATACAGACTTCCTAACCAGTTTCCATCGTTATAAGTGTTGATATATTTTACAACTCCTCAATCAAGTTGATAAGTATTTTTTAATCATGCTTTTTGTAGCATAACTGTTGATTTTTCACATCTTATTCAACCAGTACAATATGAAATAACTTTTTTATCTCAAAATTGTTTTTTGTAGTTTTCTATTTCATTTTCTAATTCTTTGAAAGTTAGAGTATTTGCAGGAATTGCGTTTTTGAAATGTCATAATTTGTATTCATGATTATTTCTCATATCAAGAACTATATAATCATCAATTTTTCCGTTATCAAGAATATCTTTGAATTCTTCTATTCCCATTCTATTTCCTGCTTTTTCTATTTCTTCTCTTTTATATTTTTTACCCAGAGAAACTATTTCTTCTCTATGTTTTACTGCCATTCTTGGGAATTTATGTCAATCAACTTTTGATGATTTTATATCTAAATCATCTGGATTATTGAATAATTCGTGATTATTCAAATACATTTTATAAGCCATTAATTGACCTTCATTACAAGTAACTGTTGAAGAAATTCCCTCAGTTCAAATGTAAACTCTTCCCTTCATTCAGATATCTTTACAGAATCTCAAATGATCTTCAACTTCTTTTTTTGGATCTTTTACATCTATAAATTTGTAGAATGTCAAAAGAGTAAAACTTTCTTTTAGTATCATAATAATATATTTATTTTTATAAATAACTTGCAGTGTTATCTGACAAATATCGCTAAAACTATTGTTGTAGATTAGCAAGGTAATTATAGTAAAAAAGCTAAATTTGCAAATTATTTTTAATAAATAATTGAATTAAATAAATATTAATTATAATGAAATAAAATTTATTTTATAAAATTTTATTAGATGATACATGAATCGATAAAAATAATAAAAGATTATTTTTATGTAGTTTTTTGATTAACATATTTTTGAATTTATTATTTTTTTGAAAATAATAAATTTTTTGATTACATAAATAATAATGTGGAATATTGAGAATTATTATTTTCATATATTAATGCCGTATTTGCTGCGATAACAATATTTTGATTATCAAGTATTTTGATATTTATAGTTAATAAAATTTTAAAAAAAATATCTTCAAAAACACAAACAGAAATTGATGAATTACTTTTTGATTTTATAATAAAATTTTTACAAGTAATAAAATATATAGTTTCTTTTTATGTTTTTTCATATATTGCAAATCTTCCAGAAATTGTAAATGAATTTGTAGATAAGATTACTTCTGTTCTTGTAATAATAGTTTTTTTGGTTTTGCTAACTCAATTGATAAATTTATTATTCAAAAAAGAATTAATCCTAAAATCAAAACTTAAGTCAGTTAGTAAAACTCTAACTCCAGTTATTAACAAAGTTGTTGTTGTGTTTATATGGATTATTTGATCTATAAGTATTATTTCAAATCTTTGATATGATGTTTCTGCACTTGTTGCTTGAGCTTGAATTTGATGATTAGCGATAGCTTTAGCTGCACAAAAATCACTTACAAATGTATTTTGAGCGGTTACAATTCTATTAAACAAACCATTTGTTGTTTGAGACTTTATAAATATTAATGGTCATATTTGAGTTGTAAAAGAGATTTGATTATCTTATCTTACTATTCAAGATACTGCAGGTCATCAAGTTATGATGCCAAATGAAAATATTATTTCTAGTTCAATAGAAAATTATTCAGTTAGAAAAAATAGAAGAACAGATTTTTCTGTATGACTTGTTTATTGAACTAGTCTAGATAAGATGAGAGAGTGAGTAAGAATTATTGAAGAAATATTACAAAAATTAGCTGATGAAAATACAATTGATACTTTTAGGGTAAATTTTGATATGTTCTGAGATTTTTCGCTTAATATAAACGCAACATATTTTTCACTTATAAATGACGATTATACACTTTATTTAAAACAAAAAGAAGAAATAAATCTTGAAATAAAAAATAAATTTGCAAATGCTTGATTAGATATGGCATTCCCTACAAGAGAATTGATTATTAAAAATGAAACAAAAAAGGAAGAATCAAAAGAGACTAAAGATGAATGAAATAATAGTAAAACAAAAAAATAGAAAATTTTAAAAATTTTCTATTTTTTTAGTCTACATAAACATCTCTAGGTTTACTTCAATTGCTTGGTCAAACTACTCATAATTCTTCCAAAATATCTAACACTTTTGCAGCACGAGCATATCAAAGTCAAAGTTTTCTTTGTATTAATGATGTTGATCATTTTTTTGATTCTTTAATTATTTGAATTGCTTTTTCTATAATTTCAGGATCTTCATCTTGATCTCATTTGTAATTTTCCATTATTGATCATTCTGTTTTTGATTTTCAGTCAGCTATTTCAGGAATTTGCATATTTTTTATCATATCTGGATCAACAGTTAGTTTTAGTTTGTTAACTACAGCTTCAACTTCGTGAGTTTCTACAAGTACTCATTGTACTCTTTCTGGAGCTAGTGATCCTGTTGGATAATATAGCATATCTCATCTACCTAGTAAATCCTCAGCTCAAGCTTTGTCAATTACAGTTCTACTATCTATTTGAGATGCAACTGTAAAAGCGATTCTTGAAGGAACATTTGCTTTTATAAGTCATGTAATAACATCAACTGATGGTCTTTGAGTCGCAATAATTAAGTGAATTCAAACGGCTCTTGCCATTTGTGCAATTCTTGCAATAGATTGTTCTACTTCTTTTTTATTACCACTCATCATCAAATCAGCTAATTCATCAACTACAAAAACTATATATGGAAGTTTTTCTGATTTTTCTACTTTTGCGTTGTATTCTTTTAGATTTCTGGCTTTTACTTTTGTGGCTAAATCATACCTTCTTAGCATTTCTGCAACACACCATTTTAGGGCGTTTAGTGCTTTATCTGGATTTGTGATTACTGGAGTTAATAAGTGAGGAATTCAGTTATAAACAGATAATTCAACTCTTTTTGGGTCAACCATTATCATTTTTAATTCACTTGGTGAAAATTTGTAAAGCATAGAAACTAAAAATCAGTTCATTCAAACAGATTTACCAGATCAAGTTTGTCATGCTACTAATAAATGAGGCATTTTTGCTAAGTCTCAGACTATAACTTGTCAGCTTACATCTTTTCAAAGAGCAATTGGTAATTGATAATCTTTGCTGTTAAATTCTTGACTTGCTAATACTTCTTTTAAGTATACTGCTTCTCTTTTTGGGTTTGGTACTTCTATTCAAACAACCCCTAATCCAGGAATTGGTGCCTGGATTCTTATAGATTTAGCATGAAGGGCTAGAGCTAAATCTTTTTTTAAATTTTCTATTTTTTGCAATTTTACTCATTGTTTTGGTACAAGTCTGTATTGAATTACAGTTGGTCAAACTTGATAAGATTGCATTTCTACTTCTATTTTGAACTGTAATAATTTTTCTTGAATTTCTATCTCTTTTCTTCTTATTTCGTTTTTGTCTACTCAGGCAATTATTTTTTTGTCATCTAATAAATTTAGTGATGGAAATTCCCAATTTTTGAACTCACTATTTCTATTAATTTGAGTTACTTTATTTTCGCTTTGAGAATCTTCTCATTTACTAAATAATCATCAAATAATTGAATTATCTTTTTTTTCTATTTTTATTTTTCTTGGCTGTTTCTCTGCATTATCAATATTAAGTTGTTTTGGTTGTTTAGCTTTTGCTAAGAGTTCTTTTTCTTCTTTTAATTTTTGAGATAATTCTTCTAATTCTTTTTTCTTTTTTTCTACCTCTCTAGATTCTTTTGATATATTATTAGTTGATTTTTTTTCTTGAATTTGTGATTTGAATCATTCTCATACAAAAGTATCTTTTATTTCTCAGATTTTTTCTCAAATATGAAATAATTTTCTAACAAAATCTACTGGTGAAAACTTGAATAATATCACAAGTGATGCCAAGAATAATATTATAAAAGCTAGTATTGTTGCAATTGCTCAAAGTAAATCTCTCAAGTAAGGATAAACATTAAATACAGCATAATAATTAGTATACAGAGATCAAAGAAGAGTTGTAATAGATGTAAAATATATAAGTAATCAAATATATCTAGTTAAATCCATATTTATATCTTTTTCTTTTATCATAAATAATGATAAAAGAATCATCACTGGTGCAAAAATTATTTTGTAATAAATTCAAAAAAGTTCTGTTAGAATAAAAGTCAAATATTCTCAAACTAAAGATTTTTCAGATAAAAAAGCAATTATTCATATAAACATAAAAATTGATACGTAAATGTATCTTTTAACTTCTGGATTTAATTTTTTTTTAGGTGATTTTGTGTTTTTTTTTGGCGGCACTTTTTGTCTAACTAATCAATAAAATATATTATTACTATATTTTTTTTTGTAAATTAATCAAGCAAAAAAACAAAGAGATTTTTAAAAATCTCTTTGTTTTAAATTATTTCAAATGTAAAATTATTATAATCACTTTTACTTAATTATTTGTCTGCATAAATAATTAAATATTTTTTAATTATGCAGCAAATAAATGCTCTTCTTCATCACTATCAAAAATTCAATCTGATACACTTAATGGTTGTTTAAAATCTTGTTTTAATTTTTCAATTCTATCGGTATCTAATCAAAATTCCTTTGCTAAAGCTTCTTCAGTTTGTAAATGTTTAGATTCATCATATTCAAGATTTAATATTCATTCAATTTTTGTTTTTACATTTGATATTTCATTCGTTATATTTTCTGGAGTTTTAATTTTTTCGACTCACCCAGATAAGTCTTTCATTTTTTCCATAATATTAATTATTAGTTTATAAAATTAACCTAATATTTCCATAATTCTTTGATTAAAATTTTGTTCCATATCTTCGGTGATATTTATTTCATTTATGACATTTGGATCATAATCATATTTTTCTTTATGTGTATTTTTCATAATTTTATTGGTTTAGTGTTAATAATTTATTTGAATAATTTTCTAATGTACTTGATAATAAGAATGCAGCTTCTCATCTTGTTATATTATTAGTAGGTTGAAAGTATGAAGCTCAATATGTATCTTTCCATGTATTTTTTCATAATATTGCACTGACTAACATATTTTTTTGTTCATCTAAATCTTTATAATTTTTTGATGATGTGACATTTTGTTCAAATACCAAATATTGATAAGTCATTGCGCTAAAATCTAATCTTGTTAAATAATCATATCTAGATGCTGATTTTTTTAAGTTTGTTAATTCATTAATATTTGAATTAATTTTATTTTTTGTTTCTTGATTATTCGTTTCACTTGATAATTTATTAAGTGAATTTATTATCCAATCATATCAATCAGCCTTACTTAAACTTCTATTTTCCAGAAAATGCCCTTGATTAATTCATCCTGCAATTCAACTTTCTAGCATTTCAATTACTTCATTTTTATATTCATAATTGTAAGCTAATCATTTTGGATTTTTAACATTTAAACCTAATCAAGCCATTTCTTTATTATTGTAAGTGTTTACTATTTCTATTTTTGCATCTCTAGTAGTTACTTTGAAATCAAAAAGTAATAATCAAACAATTGTATCTTCATAAGTAAATTCTATTTCTTGTTTATATTCATTTTCCCTACAGTCTCTGTTAAATGTAGATTTAACATTGCTAAGAGTTCATCTTTTTATACAAACTAGATTTCAATCATTTGCTTTTAATTTAAATGTAGAACCAAAAGGCATATTTATCATATTTTTTTTGTTTGCATCTTGAAAAACTCCAATTCAAGTTCAATTATCTCATATAACAACATTTTTATTTCAAAGAATTTTGGCACTTTCAGGATAAATTGTTTTGTTACCGTTATATACATTTATGTTAAAAGTTTTAATTGTTACATTTCAAACTTTTATATATAATTTTGTATTACCTTCTTTTAATCATGTAACAGTAATATCTCTTTCTCAATTTGTAAAGTAAAATAGTTTTGTTGGAAACAAGTTTACTTTATCTTGGTTTACTATAAAAGTCATAGTCCCCGGCATATTTCATTTGAAAGGTTTACCTCTTCTATCAGTTATTTCTAGCTCTAAAGTTTCTTTTCCTCAAACTGCAACATTACTACCAGCATTTTTAAATTTTAGATCAATATTATATGATTTTAAGAAATTTTCTACTTCTAAAGCTTCAATTTGTTCTCTAGTTATTAAATCATTTCTATCAATAGTTTGAGTTTCAATGTTATTTTCAGTTATTTCAGTATATTCATCACTAGGATTTTCTCCAGTTGTCAAATAGTTATTGTAATCAATTTTTGCTTGTGCTCTAGTAGCTGGACCAAACCACCCTGCTCATTCTGCATTTCTAGATGGAATTACACCAGTAGCAACTTGATAATCAATAACTGCTTCTTCAACATCATTAAATGAACCAGAAATATTTCCATTATAATAACCAAATTTTGTCATTATTTTTTGTACTTGTTTTATATCATTAATAGCGTAACCTTTATGAACTGTTCTATTAAAAATAGATAAATCTATTCCATCTTCTCAAATATCACCTCTATCAACTGTTTGAGTTGTAGTTTGTATGTTATTTAAAATCGCTCATTTAGTTTCCAAGAATAATAAAGGATCAACTGTTAATCTTTTTAATTCAGAGTAACATTTTCATTCTTCAGTAATAGCGTAATAACTAAATGGACAAGTATTATAATCATAATAAGCAGGAACCTTTTTAGTATTAATATCTACTTGGAAATGCAAATGATTTCACGTTGAATTTCAAGTTGATCATACTTCTCAAATTTTAGTTCAAGCATTTACTCTATCTCAAACAGAAACATTTAATGTGTATAAATGTGAATAACTCGAAACAATTGTTTTTCAATTAATAGTATGTTCAATCGAAACAGAATTTCAAAGCATTCAGTTAAGACCTGACTTTACAACTTTTCAATCTGCGATAGAATAAACTGGTGTTCATCTAGCAGTAGCTATATCAGTTCACATATGTCAACCATTTCACACATCCCATCAGTATTTATAACTCGATCACCATAATACTGTATACAATCTTGTATATTCATTATAACCTCAATCCATTTTTGCATATTTTTTATAATTATTCGTCGTCAAAATAGGCAAACTTTTTTTACAATCACTTCCTAATTGTTCAAAAGGAGTAAATCTACATTCTAATTTAGAAATTTGTTGTAATGGATAAACTACTTTTTCATTTGCCTGTGTTGCAGATGTAGGCATAATAAAATTTATAATTAACATTCACATTGAAACAAAACCTAATATTTTGGTCTTCCCTGTATTTGTTTTTTTCATAATAATTTTATTTTTGAAATAATATAATTTTAAAAAATCATTTTTTTAAGTATAATAAGAGTTAAATAATTTAGTTTTGCAGACAATTATTTAATATATTACTATATTGACTTTTATTAAAAAGTATTCTTAAATCACTTTCACAAAAATATTATGTCATAATAAAATATACTTGTCAATTTATGAATTTATTGTGTAATATATTTTTGTTATTAATTTTACAAAATGCCTATAGCTAGATAAAGCTTAAACATTAATTAAAAATATAAAAAATAAAAAGTCAAATAAAATTTGTATAAATTATTTATACAAATAAGCTTCTTTTGCCCTAATTTTAGATAATTAACTAATATTAAAAATGACAATATTTGAGATAAATATATTTTGAATAAATATAGCTCCTACTTATTATTGACTAATGTATGCCCTTTCTTTTCTTTTATGATATTATTTCTTAGTAAAGTTCTCAAAATTAAAAAAATCACAACTGGATGATTTATTCTTATATGTTGTTATTTGAGTAATTTTATGATGAAGAATTTGATATATATTATTTTATAATCTTGAATATTATTTGAATAATTTTCTTGATATATTTAAGGTTTGGGAATGATGAATGAGTTTTCATTGATGATTATTATGAGTAATTTTTGCTAGTTATGTTTTTTCTAGAGTTAAAAAAATAAAATTTTTTGATGTAACTGATTCTTTAGCTATAGTAACACCAATTTGATTATTTTTTTGAAGAATCTGAAATTATATAAACCAAGAATTACTTTGATTTTCTTGATATAACTGAATATTTGCAACTTATGTTGATGGGATCTGATACTTTCCAAGTAGCTTACTTGAAGCACTTTTTGAAGGTTTAGTTTTATTTATAATTTTAAATATTATATATTTAAAAAATAAAAATAATTTAAACTCTTGATTATTATCTGGAGTATTTCTTATTTGATATTCTATTTCAAGAATTATTATAGAAATATTTTTTAGACAACCTGATCAACATATAGGTTATTTATTTTGAAATATTACTATGTGAATAATTCTTACTTTCCCAATGTTAATTTTATGAATTATTTTATTATTAAAATCTCAAAAAAATGCTAAATAATTTTTCTTTTACATATTTTTTAATATTTCTAAGTTTAGTTTTTACAGTTATTACCTATATTAATCCAAACATATATATGTTTGGATTAAATAATTATTTTTTGAATAATTGAGAATATCATTTTTATTTTCTACAACTGTTTACCTCAAAATTTTTACATTGAGATTTTTTTCATTTTGCTTTTAATACAGTTTTTTTATATATTTTTTGATCACAGGTAGAAAATATTATTTGAAAAAATAAATATATTTTATTTTTCTTATTTATAGTATTTTTTAATTGAATCACAATCACATATTTTTGATGATGAGTTAATACCGTATGAATTAGTTGATTTTGTATGGCTGTTTTAACTTACTATGTTATTGAGTTAAAATCACAAAATAATCCAGAATACAAATGATGAATTACAGCAATTATTATTAATGTTTTGATGTGATTTGCTCCATGAATAAGTTTTTTAGGACATTTTATGTGAGTAATTTGATGAATAATTTTTTATTACTTTTTAAAGTTTTTAAAAAAATAAAAGAGAAATTTTATAAAAATTTCTCTTTTATTTTTTCTGATATTTTATTATCAATCAAATGCTCTAGTTTGCAAGAATTTATATTTGCTAGGTTTTTATCAATTCAAAGTACATTTGTAAAAAAGTTATACAAAATTTTTCTTTTTTCTACTGTTTCATTAACAATTTTTTCTCATTTTTTACTAAGAGTATAAAATTTATTTTCATCTTCTATTATCAATCATTTTTTTATAAGATTTTTTAATCAAATACTACAACTACCTGCTGTTATTTTTAAATCTTTTGCGATATCTACAGCTCTAGAATATCATTTTTCATTTTGTAATTCTTTTATTGCGAATAAATAATGCAAAATAGAATGTGTTATTTCAACTTCTTCAAACTCTTTCCAAACATTATTTAAATGGCTCATAAATATTATTTTATAATTTATTTTACTCATTATAGACATTTTTAAAAAATAATCAAGATTGGTTATATGTAAATAATAATTGTTTGACATATATAACTTTTTTTATAATATCATAAAAATTAATTATTAATTAATACTTTTTCTAAAAAATGATTGACTACTTTTATGATAATCTCAGTAAAATAACTGATTTTAAACCTTGAAAAAACACTAATTGCTTATTTTGAGAACTTTGTAAATATTGTATAAATAATGACATTGAAATAGAAGTTAATCAAAAAGTTTTAAGCATTAATAAGTTTTGCTCTATTTGAGAATATGAATTAGAAAAGTTTTATTCACAAAAAATTATTGAATCAAATAATCCAAATGTAGAATTAGAAAAATTTATGTATTTTGAAAACTATACAAGATTAACAAAACTTGAATACTTAAACTCATCTTGATACACTGATCAAATAAAAAACGTTTTATTTATTTGAGGATGACCACTTCCTCTGACAGCAATAATTTTAGCAAAAAAATATTCAGTAAAATCAAAAATAATAGATTATTCAGAAGAGGCGGTGGAATTATCAAGAAAACTAATAAAATCACTTTGATTGCAAGATAAAATAGAGGTAATTTTATGAGAAGCTAGCAAATATTTTGATTCTGAACAATATGATATTTGTTATGTTGCTAGTTTAGTATTTTGATGAGAAAATAATAATGAAATATTATCAAATATTTCAAATTTAAATTTTGATTTATTATTAACAAGAACTAGCAATTGAACTAGAAAATTACTTTATAAACAAACTGATCAAAATGTTTTAAAAAAATATTTTGATATTCAAAGTATTATTCATCCAAAAAATGATATTATAAATTCTTTTATTTTAGCTTATAAAAAAAATTAGATGAAACTGGCAATAGTATGAAAATGATGAGCTTGAAAAACGACTCTTAGCGTTTGATTAATAAAATTATTATCACAAAAAACACAAGTTTTGGCAATTGATGCAGATAGTAACAAAAATCTTATTGATTATTTGTGATTTGAAGATAATGGAAAAATCTTGGAATTATGAGATTTAAAACCTCAAATATTCAAAAAAGCTTGAGCGGAACCAAGTGAATATGATAGAAAATATTATCCTAAAAATTGAGTTTGATTTTTTTCTACTGATAAAAATGACGAAATATTTTCACAAGTAGCTTACAATTCAAAAAACTTAGATTTGATACAATTATGAGAACCAAGAAAAGCCAGAGTTTGAGTAACTGGAATGTGCCCTTATAACGAAACTATAAAAGTATATTTATCAAACTTGCAAGAAAAAAATGACCAAATAGTTTGGGTTGATTTTGCAGCGTGAGCTGAAGCTGTTAGCAAATGAATTATTGCTAGCGTTGATAATATAATTATTCCTCTAGAACCGAATTCAAAAAATCTTGATGTAGCAAAAGATATTTATAAAACTCTAAAAATAATTGATTTTAAAAATGTTTATTTTGTTATAAATAAATATTTGTGAGAAAAAGATATAGAATACATAAATAATTATTTTTTAGAAAAAATTAACATAATATGAAAAATTCCATTTTCTAAAGAAATTATGAAAATGGATATGAGTTGAGAAATTAATATTGATTTGTTGAGTGAAGAATTAAAACAAAGTTTTTATGAATTAAAAAACAATATTTTAAAACTACAATCAGACAGAAAAGTAGCGTTAGAAAGAATAAAAAAATTAGATATTTTAAAATGAGATAAAAAATGTCATTAATTAATTAATTAAAACCAAAAAATATGAAAATATGATTTGCATGAAAATGATGAGCGGGTAAAACAACTCTTAGCTCACTTGTAATAAAAAAATTATCAGAAAAATTTGAGATTTTGGCTATGGATTTGGATTCAAATGTTAATTTAGCAAATTCACTTAATATGAATAATACAAACGAGTTAACATCATTTTGAACAAAAAAAGAAGAAGTAATGAACTATACTTGAAGTACTTCTATGACAGATTGGGAAAATAGAATTTATTTACCAAAAGAAACTGATTGATTTTATGATTATAATCATAAATTTGTTAATGAATTTTCTATAAAAAAAGACAATATAAAAGTAATGAGTCTTTGATTTATTGATGATGAAAGAAGATGAATGGAAAGTATGTGTGATTATTATGAGATGTCAAAAGTGTTTGTAAATCATTTAAATTTATCAGATAATCAATTAATGATTGCAGATTTAGCAGCTGGAGTTGAAATGGTTTCTCGTGCTACTGTTATGAGTTTTGATCTTGTATTTGTAATAACTGATGCTAATTTTAAAAATATAAAAGTTACAAAACAAATACTTAGATGATTAGATCTAACAAAATTTACAAAAGAAGAAATAGTAATAATTCCAAATAAATTTTTAGATGAAGAAGATTTAGAGTCTATAAAAAATATTTTTTCTGATTATAATATAATTAACTGATTAGAATATTCTCAAGAATTATATGAGTTGGATTCAAATAATGAATTAATAAATAATAAAATAGAAAAAATTGATAAAATAATAGATAATATTACAAAATTTATTATTGACTATAAAATTAATAATAAAAAAAATACTGAGCATATTAACAATAGAATAAAATCACTTGATAAAATAAAATTTGATTTTATTAAATAAAAAAAACAACTTTTAAAAAGTTGTTTTTTTTGTCGAAAATTATTTATTAAAAATAATTAATCTTGAGGCATTAATACTCAGTCAATTGCGTGAATAAGACCATTAGATGATTGTACATCAGCTAAAACTATTTCTTCACCATTAACATACCATTTATCATCCATATAACTAAATTCAATCATTTCACCGTTTATAGTTTCAAGAGTTAATCAATTAGATAAATCTGATGATAAATAAACTCCACTAACAACATGATAAGTTAATATATCTGTTAAGACTTCTCTATTTTCTTCCATTAATAAGTTTTCAACTGTTCCTTCTGGTAATTCTTCAAAGGCAGAATCAACTGGAGCAAAAACTGTAAATGGACCTTCTTCCATAAGTGTATTAGCTAAGTTAGCTTCTACAAGAGCAGTAACCAAAGTATCATGCATACCTGTATTCATAGCGTTTTGACCTATATTAGAAAAAGAGCTTAATCTATTTTCTCATACATAAGTTCATTTATAACCTTTAGTAAGAATTTCATGTTTTACAAGATTTAAAAGATTTTCTGATCTTTGTGTTAATCATGGATTCATAGATTCATCTAATAATTTAACAAATCTATTATTAATACTTCTCATTTGTGTGCTATTAAAATCTCTTGTTAAAGAGTAATATTTATTAACAACAGATTCAACCATTGAATAATCAGATTTCGAAATCATCATTTTTAAACCAATTGAGTTTTCAATTAATTCAGATTTATTGTTCATTTCCATACTTGTAGTATTGTACATCATTTCTTTTTCAGAATGATTGTCTGCACTAGCAAGTCCTGCAACACCTAATAATGATAAACCTATCATTAATGAAACAATTTTATTATTCATAAAAAAATAATTAATATATAAATTGTAATTATATATTAATTATTCTATGTATGAAAAAAGTATGATTATTATTAATAAATTATTTTTACAAATGTGAATTCATTTTTTTTGCTTTCAAGTTCTATTTTCCAACCATAAACATCAGATATTTTTTTAACCATTGATAATCATAGTCAAAATCATTCTCAAGAATAAGTTTCTCTAAAATGCCTTTCAAATATTTTTTGCTTATTTTCATTTGATATTCCAACTCAATAATCTTTTATCTGAAAATAATTTTTATTTATATCAATCTCAATTGTTCAATTTTCGTTTGAATACCTAATAGCATTCTTCAAAATATTACTAAAACATAATAATAAAGGTGCAGAATCTATATATTTATGAATTGGTCTATTTTTATTATAATTTTTAATAATTTTTAATTTTTTTTCATCAATATTAAACTTATAATCGTTAATACTTTTATCTAAAAAATTTATAATATCAATTTTTTCTTTTCTATAATCAACATTTACAAAATGAATCATAAAAGATAAACTATCCAAAATTTTTGATAATCTTTTAGCAGAGGCTCATACCCTATCAATATTATTTTCATAATCTTTTGTTACTTTTGCCAAATCAATTGTAGAAATTATTTCTGTAAGTGAAGTCTTAAATTCATGATTAATATTTTCCGCAAATCATTCTAAATTACCAACTACTTCTTTTATTGGTTTGTATATTTTATGCATTATTCTACATCACAAATAAGCAAATAATGCATATAAAAATGGAGCGATAATTATTAAAATAACAACTGTATTTATCATCTCACTAAAAATGTCTCAATATGATAATCATCAAGTATATTTTTTATCAAAATATAAATATAAAAATTGAAATAAAAATATTGATAAATAAATTAATGATTGTACAATAAGAGCAAAAAATAATCACATTTTTTGTCTGTGTTTTTCTAATAAGTGTAAGTTTTCCATAAGATTAATTAATTATATATCAAAGTCATCTTTTTGTTTCTATTATTTCTGATCATAATTTTTTTCTTAGGTATCAAACATAGATATCAACTGCTCTAGATTTTTCAAACTTGTCATAATCTCACCAAACTTTTTCTAAAAGTTCATCTTTTGAAATAACTTTTCATTTATTACGAGCAAGATATAATAAAAGTCAGAACTCAATTTTTGTTAGTTCTATTTCTTTTTTATTTAATTCAACAGATTTTTTATTTGTATCTATTACTAAATCATCAATAATAATTTTTTCTCATTTATTATTTTGATTTCTTCTAATAAGTGCATTTATTCTTGCTAGCATTTCTTCATAATCAAAAGGTTTTACCATATAATCATCAGCTCAAGAGTCTAATCATGCAACTTTTTGTTTTGTTAGAGTTCTTGCTGTCAAAATCAAAATTGGTGTAGAATAACCTTTCATTCTCAAATTTCTACAAATATCTAATCAATCTCAGTCTTCTGATCAAAGTCATAAATCTAAAATAATTAAATCTGGTTCAAATTCTACTGTTTTATAAATAGCCATTTCGTATTCTGGATGATCTAAACAATCAAATCAATTTAATTCTAAATAAGTTTTTATATTATTTCTTAATATATCATTATCTTCTATTATTAAAATTTTCATACAGATTAAATTATTTTAAAAAAATACCAAAAATTTATCATTAATATAAATATACTCAATAATTGTATGAATTTAGTAAACTTTTATTAATTCTTTTTCTATTTCTAATAAAATATCTTTGTCATCACTTCATAGTAATTTTCAAGTTTTCATGTTTTTATCTATTTCTATTAATCATAAATAAAAATTTTTCAATTTATGATTAGAAATACGATAATTTTTATTTATAAGGAAAGCTCTATTTCATAGATTAAGAATTTTTGAAATATCATTATTATTTAGTTTTTTTGTTTTTAGCTCTGATATGAATACATTTATTCTAATGTTTGCTAACAAATTATTATAAAACGCATAAACATTTGTATAATTTATAAGATTATTAATTTTTTTTATTGCTTCTCAAATATGCAAATTTAAAATATCATCAATAATTATAAAAATACTTTCTTCTAATTCTGGTTCAATATATTTACTTATTATATTAGAATCTACTTTTTCAAAATTTATTAATAATTTGTCTATTTCTTGAAAAATTTTTTCTATATTATTACTTTTGTATTGTGCAATTTTTTTGATCGCGCTAGGTTCAATAGAATTTGAGTATTTATTTTGAATTATTCATATAACATCATTTTCGTTTTGGATATTAAATTCCTTTGTTTCAAAGTTTTGTTTTAATAATTTATAAATTTTTGATCTTTTATCTGGATTTATTAATCCTATTAAAACTCAAGTTTCTTCTGGAATTTTATCAAGATTTTTTTCAAAAAATAATAATTTATCATCTCAAATATTTTTGTCTATTTGAATAATGATTAATTTTTTTTCTGCCAAAAAACTACCAGATAAAAAATTTTCTGCCAAAAAATTATTATCATAAGTATCAATATCTTGAATATAAATCATATTAAAATCTCAATATTTACTTATAAATTGATTTTTCCATTTTTTGATTCATTCTTTAATCAAAAAATTTGAGTTTCACGTAAAAAAGTATCTCATTATAATTTTATTAATTCTTTAAGTTTTGTTGAATCAGAATTTTTTATTAATTCTAAAACATTCATTATTGATTGCAAAGATTTTTTTAGATTTAATAAATCTTTTGGACTTGTTCTATTAAGTGCAATTCTGTTTAATATTCAATTAATATTTGAAACACTAGATAATTCTTTTCTAACATTATCAAGTAAGATTTTATTTTGTAAAAACTCTTCTATAAAATCTTGTCTTTTTTTAATTTCTTCAATATTATTTAGTGGTCTTAAAATATTTTCATACAATAATCTTGAACCTGTTGGTGTTTTGTTTTGGTTTAATAATCAAAATAAAGTTCAATTTTTTGCAGATTTTGTAGCAATATTAAAAACCAAATCTAGATTTTTAATCGTTGATTCATCCAGTCAGATAAAGTTATCTGTATTATAAATACTTATTTTGTTCAAAAAATTTAATTTTGTTTTCTGAGAGTTTTCAAGATATTCAAGTAAAAGAGCTGAAGCGTTTTGAGCTTCTTTATAATACTGAATTCAAAAACCTTCTAAATTAGTTGTTTGAAAATGTGATATAAGTTTTGAGTAAGAATTATCTATTTTTTGAAAATAATAAATATTCAAAAAATATTTTTTTTCTAAAGTTTCTTTAATAGAAGTTTCTCAAAATAATTCTTTATCAAGAACTACTTCTCCTGGATTTAATTTTATTAATTCTGCTTGCAATCATTCAAAATCATCAAACTCACAACATTCCCAGTTATTGTCTCAAATATGCAAAATACTCAAACCAAATTTTTTATTTTTTGTTATGGAAATAATATTAGAGTTCCCTGTTTCAAAAGTTTCTCCTTCTAGTCAAATAGTTGATGGAGTTACAACTCTAACAACTTCTCTATTCACTATTCATTTAAGTTTTGGATCACTAACTTGTTCAGCAATTGCTACCTTATATCAAGCTTGAATTAGTAGAGGTAAATATTTTTCTTTAGCATGAAATGGAATTCAAGCAAGTGGAGTTGATTTTAGAGCATTTTTATTTCTACTAGTTATTGCAATTCATAAGACCTTGTTTGCAATAATAGCGTCATCATCAAACATTTCATAAAAATCTCACATTCTAAAAAACAAAATAGAATCACTATTTTGTTTTTTTAATTCATAATATTGAAACATTGCTGGAGTTAATTGAGATTCATTATTATCCATATTTTTTTAATTAAAACATTATTTTATTTTTATTTATTCTTGAATAATTTCATCTATCTTCTACATCTCTAGAAATAGATAATAATACTCAAAGTCATAAAATTAGAGAAAGAAGAGATGATCAACCATAACTAATAAATGGTAGAGTTACTCAGGTAAGTGGAATAATATTTAAATTTACTCAAATATTAATAAAAGCTTGAAAAACTATCCGTGTAGAAACTCAAACAGCTACATATTTTCAAAAATTATCTTTTACCCTGTTAGCTATATATAATCATCTATATCAAATATACATATAAAGCGATAATAGAACCATTCATCAAATAAATCCTAATTCTTCAACTAATACAGCAAAAATAAAATCTCACTGTACTTCAGGCAAATATCAAAATTTTTGTATTGATCATCAAAATCATCTACCATTAAAACCTCAACTTCATATTGCAATTAATCATTGTTCTGTTTGATAATTAATTGTTTTATTTCTAATTGCATCTTCTGTACTACTGAAAAAATTATCTATTCTGTCAGTTATATATGAAAGAGTCTTTCTGTCTTCAGGAATATTTTTATCATATTTTCACAAATTATATACAGTAAAAACTATGGTAAATCATACTAATATTGTTACAAGTAAATGTTTTAAATTCATTCAAGCATAAAAATACATCATTACAGCAACTGGTAAAGTTATCAGTATCATTCAAAAATCAGGTTGTAAAGCTAATAAAAATAATACAACTCAAACTATTCAAAAATACGGAATAAATCATTTTTTAAAATCTCATAAATAAGCATGATATTTTTTCATAAATAATGCAAGCATTATTATAAGTGAAAATTTTGCAAATTCTGCTGGTTGAAGAGTAAAAGGAATTCAAGGAATTCTTATCCATCAGGTTGCTCAGTTAAATGTGGTTCAAATTATTAATACCAAAACTAACAACACAACATTTGCTCAAAAAATATATTTTGCATATTTTTCAAAAAAAGTATATTTTATTTTTACTAAAAATGCTAATAGAATTCAGGCAATAAAAATATGAGTTATATTTCTAATTACATAAAAATAATTATATGCTTCATCTATTTGTCATGCTCTAGCCATTATATCAGTAACTCTAAATGATCAATAAACAGAAACTGAGGATACCATAATCATTCAAAAAATCATCAAAATGATCACACTAAAAAATAATTTGTAATCGATATCTTTTTTCATTATTTATTTTTTTATTAAAAACTTATTAAATCGTTGTAATATATTCAAATCGAAGGCTCAAATGCGATAATAATTCATCTAACAAAAATCATAAGAAATATTATAATTATTGGAGTTAAGTCTAGTGGTCAAATTGTAGTTGGAATTGTTTCTTTTATTTTTTTATAGATCGGATCAAGAATATCTGCTAAAAATTTTGGTCTGATTCTTAATCAAAAAAGTGTTAACCAAGATAAAATAACATCCAAAAAAACTATATAAGTGATAACGTCAGTTAATAAAAGTATTGCTACGAGTATTGTTGTCATAATTTTATTTTTTTATTAATTCTAAATAAGCATTTTCAGCAGCTTTTTCTTGAGCTCTTTTTTTACTACTTCATTCTCATTCTCACATTTTTGTTTCTCAAAAATAAATTCATACTTTGAAATTTTTTTCATGATCAAGTCATTCTTCTGATAATACTTCATAAGTCGGAGTAATGTCAAAATATGCTTGTGCGTATTCTTGAACTGAAGTCTTAAAATCTTTTAATAGATTAAATTTTACTATTTGTTTTACACTTGGATAAACATATTTATCTATAAAAGTTTTTGCTTCTCACCATCATAAGTCTTTATAGATAGCTCAAATAAGTGATTCTGTTACATTTGCTAATAAATAATCACTATTTCTTCATCATCATTTTTCTTCTCATTTTCAAAGTAATAAATACTGAGAAAAATTCAAGTCTTTTGCAACTTGAGATAAGTTTCTTCATCTAACAATTGCACTTCTGATATCTGTTAATTCTCATTCAGTTTTTTCTGGATAATCACTATAAAGATTATCAGTTATTACCAACTCTAAAACAGCGTCACCCAAAAATTCAAGTCTTTCGTTGTGTTGTGGCGCAAAATCAGGTCTTTCATTAACAATAGATCTGTGAATAAAAGCCAAAATATAGTATGAAATCTCATTATAATTAATAGATAAATCATCTAATAATTTTGATATTTTTTTTATTTCTATTTCATTCTCAATAGCTTTTTTAACTATTACCATTAATTCTTACTTAAATAATAAATAAAAAACAAAAAATTAAAAAACAAAAAAATTAATTTTCTAATTACTTATTTTTTCTTTATAAAGATACTTTTTTTACAAAAAAAGTAAAGAAAAAAAATAGTCATTATATAATGACTATTTTTTAAAAATCGAGTATTGGAAATCCTCAACAGATATTGTATTTTTATGATTATTTAATTCTTCGTAATTTTCATAAACTTTATTTAGAACTCAATTAACAATTTTTTTAGCTGAATTGTCTCAGTAGGTTTTAGCAACTTCAACAGCCTCGTTTATAGAAACTTTTGCAGGAATTTCTTCTTTTAAAAAAAACATTTCAGCAAGAGCCATATAAATTGGTATTATGTTAATCACATTCATTTTTTCAAAATCAAATTTTGGAGAATATTTTTTTATTACAAATATGAAAAAATATTCATAAAAATAAATTATTTTTGTTATTTCATCTAAATAATCGTCATCTCTACTAAAATTAAATATATCATTGAAAAAAGATTCATAAAAATCTTTTCTATCATTTTTTAAGAATGTTGCCGCGTACAATTCTTGATATAAAATTTTTCTAGTTTTTTTACGATTAGTTTTCACTTTATTTTCTAGTAAACTTTCGGAATAATTTCATCCTTTTACTTTTGTGTTTTCTGTTTGAGAGTTCATTTTAAGGAGCAATTATATATACAAAAAATAACATAGATAAAAGAAATATCTATCTATGTTATTAAAATCAAAATATTATTATATTCTAGTAGTTTTTTTGTTAGATTTTTTTGAAATAACAGTTCTACCATTGTACATACCGTTTTCATCAACCATGTGTGATAATCCAGTACCTTCTTTATTTAACATAACTCTATCTTTCAATTTTTTTGCAGTTTGTTTTATCCAATTTGTAGTTCTAGTTTTACTTCTAGATTTTGAATGTTTTTTCTTAGGTCAGAAAGCCATCTTTAATATAAATTAAGTAATAAATTAAATTTTACTCGGGAATTTTATAAATTTTTTTATAAATTGCAAATTTAATTTGAAAAAAAATATTAAAATAGTATATTTAAGTTATTAATTCAAAAATAATAAATATAGAAAATGAAAAAAATATTAATTATAGAAGATGATAAGTGAATTTCTTCATCATTAAAATTATATTTAGAAAATTCTAATTTTTTAGTAGATTTGCATGATGAAGGTTTGCAAGCGATAAAAATTATTGAAGAAAAAAAGCCAGACTTGATTATTCTTGATATAAACTTACCTGGTAAAGATTGAATAGAAATAACAAAAGAATATAGAACTAATTGAAGTATTCCAATAATTATGTTAACAGCTAGGTCAAGTGAGCTTGATAGAATAAATTGACTAGAGATTTGAGCAGACGATTATATTGCAAAACCATTTTCACCAAGAGAATTGCTAGCTAGAATTAATACAATTATTAGAAGATTGTCAGAAAAATGAGAAAAGCCAGCCCAAGAAATAAAACTTTGAATAACTCTGGATGAATCTAAAAAAATAGCAATAAAAGATTGAGAAAAAATTACTTTGACTTCAAATGAATTTGATATTTTAAAAAAATTATTAAAAGAAAATTGATGAATAGTTTCAAGAGAAACGATTATGAGAGATATAATTTGATATGATAATTATATTTATGATAGAACAATCGACACTCACATAAAAAACCTTAGAAAAAAACTAGACGCAAAAGATTTTATTTTAACAATTAGATGAGAATGATATAGACTTAATATTTAACCACAAAAAATGTCGTTAGCAAGAAAATTCGTTATAGCAATTTTAAGTAGTATATTTTTTATTGCTACTGTAAATGTTTTGGCTTTTTATGTTTTTTATACTACTTTTTTACAAACATATTTAGTAGAAAAAAATAATTCAAGAGATGAAATAACTATTGAATATATTAATGATGTTATAAAAAAACAAACTATAGATGAAATTGATAGTATTTTTTCAGATACTGAAATAGAATTTTTTGAATTATTAGAAGATAATGATTGAGAAATTCCATTAGATGAACAACAAAATATTGATACTGTAATAAATTATTTGGTTGAAAACTGAATTGCTCCAAAATATATTGAAGAAATAATTCCAACAGATAATTTTTGAAAAGTTTTAGAAGCACTAAAAGACAAAAATTCTCCTGAAGCAAAATTTATAAATAAGCTTACAACAGCTATAATTATTACAAATATAATTGCTATTTGAATAATTATTTGATTATTAATAATTTTTATTAGACATACAATTCATCCTGTAAAATTAGTAACTCAGAGAATAAAAAATTTAGATGAAGAAAAAAATCTTGTTGATTACAAGACAATTCAAGATATTTATTATTACAACAAAAAAGATGAGATTTGATTATTAATTAGAGCAATTAATAATTTGAATAAAAAAATTAGTCTTCAAGACGATATTAGAACAAGATTACTTGCTGATATATCTCATGAATTAAAAACGCCAATAACTTCTATTCAATGTTATTTAGAATGAATTTCTGATGGAATAATAAAATTAGACCAAAAAAATCTAAACTCTATAACTGATGAAATGTCTAGATTAATTTTGCTTGTAAACAAAATTATGGAATATGAAAAACTAGAAAGAAAAGAAATAGACTTAGAATTATGAGAATTCAACGTAAAAGAATTAGTTATTTCTCTTGTTGAAACTCACAAAAAAAGATTAAAAGAAAATAAACAAAGAATTAAAGTTAGTTGAGCTGATGATTTTAAATTAAAAGCTGATAAAAATTTATTTATTCAATTAGTTCATAATCTTATTTGAAACTTTTTGAAATACGCTTGAAATAAAACACTTTTAAGAATAAATATTACAAAAAATTATATAGAATTTATTGATGATTGAGTTGGAGTAAAAAGCTCAGAAATACCTTTTTTGACAGAAAAATTTTACCAATCAAATAATTCTAAAACTTGAAATATTGAATCTAGATGAATAGGAGTTTGATTATCTATTATATCAAAAATAATAAAATCTCACGGTTGGAAATATGAAATTAAAACCGATGAATGAAATTGATTTAGTTTTAAATTGTATATATAAAATTCTTCACATAATATTCACATTAGAGGCTTTCTTTTTGAAAAAAATCAGTATAATAGAATTACAAGTTGGGGATAAAACCATAAGTTAAAGCCTAAATACTTTTTAAAAATCCCCTTCTTTAATTTTATAATATACTCAAAAATTGAAAAAGAAAATATTATACATAATCCTGATTCTCTCTATATTTTCTGCCAATTCATACGCTAATGATGAATTGGTTATTAATAATGATAACTTAAAAACAATTAAAGAATTAAAATATAATATTGATAGATTAGATGAGGATAGGAGAAATCTATTTAGTAAAAAAATTGATCTAAATTCTAGTAATGAGTTAATTTCTTTTTTTAGGACTGATTTATGAGAACAAGATTTAAGTATTTTAAAAAATATAATCTGAGAATATAATAAAAATAAAGTTGTTTTAGAACAAAAACTAAATAGATTAACCATAGAAATGCAAAGCACTACTGATATAAAAAAGGAATTATTAGAAGTCAAAAAAAATCTTTACAAACAGATGACTCCTTTTATAAATGTTTGAAATTATAATGCTTATCTATCTTATATAAAAAATGATACTGATTTTTATTCTCAAAGAACTGAGATTTATTCAGAAATATTAAAAAAACAAGAAATTGTAAATACAAAAATTTGAACAATTGAAGATAGAATTAGAGAACATAGAAATAATTTAGAATCTTCTCTTCATCAAATTATATCTCAAAAAGTTCAAGAAAAAGTAACAAATATAGAAAATAATATATCTTTTAAATCGCTAGAAGATACAAAAAAAATAGAAATACTCGATAAAACTATTTCCAGACTTAATACAGATATAAAAGAAAGTGTTGATAATTCAAGTAAAAAACTTGAAATATACAAAATAACAATTGAAAAATTAGAAGATTTGAAAAATAAATTTAAAAAAGATGAAAACTAAAAAGTTTTCATCTTTTTTAAATATTCCAATCAAAATATTTTTCAAGTCATAATCTTTCATCATCATATTTAAATAATTTTCAATCTTTTTTTAGCATTAACAATACTTCATCAACGATTTTTTTTGAAACATTATTTCAATATAAATGATTATTTTTAATCATTTTTTTATTAGCAATTGCTCAAGTAACAATATCAGCAATAAGATTAGAATTTATTGGTGGAGCAATAATATTTGTTCCAGAAAGAATTGTTTCAGTTCTATCAGATCAAAATCTTATTGTAACACATGGAACTCATACAATATTTGCTTCCTCTTGCATTGAACCACTATCAGTAACAACAGCTCAAGCTTGACTTATCATATCTATAACTTCACTGTGATGAGCCAAGGCTGGACCATAAGCAAAATTATCTGGGTATTTTTGTTTTAAGTTTTCAATATCTTCTCTCAGTCAAAAATTATCAATTGCAAATTCTGAAGCATAAAGTCATAAAAAACAAACATTTACTCAAGATTCAATTAGTTTTTTTATTCAATTATAAATAGCTAAAAATCTTTCTTTTTTCTCCGTATTTTCCCTTCTATGAATTGTTATAAATATAAAATCTTTTCATTTCATATTTGGGTAAGTCTCGAAAGCTTTTGATCTGGAAACATATTTTTTTGATATTTCAATAGCGTCACTTACCGTATTTCAAACTACTTTTATATGTTCACTAGGAAATCATTCTTTTTCTAAAGTTTCTCTATATAATTCAACTGGGGCAGCAAAAAATCATGTTGATCATTCTATTGCTCTAGTATCAAATTGTTCTGGATAAGGTTCTATACTTCATCTTTCATAGATATCAAAATTTTGTAAAGATTTATAATATTCATCCCAATTAAAGTTTCATTTTTTGTACTCATCAAATAAGTTTTCATAAAATTTTCTATTCGGAGTAAAAGTTCTAATTCATGCTTCTACATGAACAACTGCAAATTTGTTCAAAAAAGCAGCTTTGTCAGCAGTAGTTGCTGTCAAAGTATCTCAGTGAACATATGGAACTGGTATTTTTTTATAATCATCATTTAATTCAACTAGTATTTCTCACAATCTTTCAATAATTAGAGAATATTTTTTGTGAATTTTTCAAAAAATATTTAAATTAATATCAACATCCATTCAAAACTCTTCTAAAACTCAAGAACTAAGATTGTAATCATAATGTTGTCCAGTATGAATCAAAATAACTAATTCTTCCCTTTTTTTAAGTTCTAAATAAAGAGGAGCTTGTTTTATAATATCTGGTTTTGTTGCAATCATAATAATATGAGCATATTTTTTTTCAGATTTTTCTATATCTTGCCAAAAATTATCTCTAATAAATACTTTTTTTTCTTCCATTATTTATTTTTAAAAATTTATTTAATTTAACTATAATTAAATTTTTGTATTTTACAAAAAAAAGCTTAAAACTTAAGCTTTTAATTTTCAAAATATATTCAAAATAGTACACATAATGATACTAAAACAGTAATTATTAAATCTTTTTTTGTAGGTTTTTCTCCTAAAAAATAATATCACAAAGTATAGACAAAAACTAAATAAAGTAAACTAAGTAAACTTGTTACTACAACTCATAATGTTGAGAGTAAAGTTAGAGATAATAATATTGCTCATATTGACACTAAGTTTGCCGAAGTTAATAATTTTATATATTTTGGTTTTAAATATTTAAACTGAATAAATTCTCACTTCAAGATAATTAATAATAATGATATTACAATTATTAGAGAAGTTTCTAACAAGTAAAAATTTATCGCATTTAATTTTGTCAAAAAATATAAAGTAGCAAATAATTGACAAGATTTAATTATAGATCCTATTAGAACCATTAATGAATATTTATTAATTTTAAATGTTTTAAAATCAATACTTGGAACAATAACAATAAAAGAAGCAAGAATAGCAAATAAAAATGTTATAAAATTAGCTCTTTCTGAAGCTAGAAATATGAAACCTAATATAACAGGAAAAACCTGAAAAAGCATTGCAAATGGTTGAAGCGTTGAGATTTTTTCATTAGCATAAGCTGTTCTTCTAAGAGGATAAGTTAAATACAATCAAATAGTTGAAACTAAAAGTAAAAAAACATCAAAACTAGAAAATCAAACACTAGTAATTTCAAAATTAAAAAATCAAAAAATCATTAATAAGAATATAATAACGAAATGATTAAACCTACTCAAAAGAGTTTGAATATTATTTCAAACTGATTTGTTTTCTAAAACTTTTTTTGTTAAAATCATTCAAACAGAGTTTAAAAATGATTGAATTATTCATAAAATTATTCACATATTTTTTATTTAAAGTAGTATCAAATTCAAATTAATAATGTTATCAAGAAGGCACTTAATATTTGCTTTTTATTTGGTTTATCTCATAAAAATATTTTCATAGATATAATAGAAAAAACAATAGATATAAAACTTATTAATGATGCTATTATTACACCCGTTTTTTCTATTATTAAAAATCATAAAAAAAATCAAGTCCATCATAATAATGTTCAACCAATTCTATATTTATAAAATAATTTTGACTGTGTAAATAATGTTTTAAAATCATTTTTAACTATCAAATTAGTTATTATATAAAATAATAACAATACTAATACAAAAAATGAAAATAGTTCTAAAGTTGTATATTCTAATAAAACTAATCAAACAATAATAACAGATATTGCTTTTATTATCTT
>JBEPWB010000009.1:0-31097 GCA_041642635.1 bacterium | reverse complement strand
ATCATTTATTACTCATGACGTATTAAGTGTTTTTAATTCTCAATGAATTCTAAAAGTTATAGATTCATCTTGTGAAATATGAGTATCTGACGCTCACTTTTGAATTGCATAATTAAGTATTCAAGTGATTATTTTATTTGTCATAATTAATTTTTTATATAAAATATATGTATTAAATTATAATAGACTTATGATGTTTTTGCAAAACTAAAATTAATTTTTTCTAACAGGCGCAATTCTAATATTCATCTTTACTGCTCATTTTCAAGTAAAAGCAATTGTTGCTATTTCTCAATTAAGAGCTGTGATTATTCAGTTACCAAACTTAGGATGATTAACTTTATCTCAAGCATTAAATTCAGACACATCATTATTTGCAACTTTTATTTTTGGTTTGCTAAATCATTCTGAATCTCATCAAAATCAATCAAATCAACCAAAACTTTTTGAAAAATAATTTTTTGATCAAGCTAAAAAATCTCACATATCATAATCAACCATACAAGTTTCATCTATTTCTTTTATAAATCTACTTTGAGGATTTCTGACAAAATCTCAAAAATGAAATCTTTCTTTTGCTCTACTTATATATAATTCTTCCCTTGCTCTAGTCATTGCTACATACATTAATCTTCTTTCTTCTTCTAGCGCATTATTATCATTAATACTTCTAAAACTTGGAAAAAGTCACTCTTCTAATCAAGTCAAAAATACTCTTTTTTGCTCTAATCATTTACTTGTATGAATTGTCATAAGAGTTACATAATCTGATCTCTCATCTTTTTTGTCCATATCAGTAATTAGCGCAACTTCTTCTAGAAAAATTGCTAAACTCTCTCTTGGCTCCATTCAATTATATTGTGTTGCTACATTTACTAATTCATCTATATTTTCTTTTTTTGAATCTTTTTCTTCTTGGCTCAATCCAGAAGTAATATATTCTTCATATCAAGTTTGTTTTACTACTTCACTGATCAAATCTGAAACAACTAATTGATGAGATTTTTTTACAAAATCTTCAAATAAATCATTAAATATTTTAATAGCATTTTTTGCTCAATTATTCAATTCTTCAACTTCATCTATGTTTTCAATAATTTGAGGATAACTTAATCAAAAATTTTCTTTATAATGATCTAGAATTTGTATAGATTTGGCTCATATTTTCCTCGTAGGTGTGTTTATTACTCTTTTCATAGATACAATATCACTTGGATTATGAACAACTCTTAAATACGCAAGTAAATCCTTTATTTCTTTTCTGTCGTAGAATTTTTGCCCTCCAATAACTCTATAAGGAATTCATGACGTCATAAAAGATTCTTCTATTTTTCTTGATTGCGCGTTTGTCCTATACAAAACTAAATTATCAATATATTTTCAATCTTCTACGGTTTTGTCTTTGATTATTTTTGTAATTATACTAGCTTCTGTTTTGTCATCTGGTGCTTCGATATAATTAATATTTTCTCATTCACAATTATCTGTCCAAAGCTCTTTTTTTATTCAGCTATTATTATTTACTATTACAGAATTAGCTCAAGAAATAATTTTTTTTGTTGATCTATAGTTTTGTTCTAGTTTGATAATTAATGCTTCTGGATAATCTTTTTTGAAATTAATAATATTTCTCATATCTGCTCATCTCCAGCTATAAATAGATTGACTATCATCTCAAACTACAGCCAAGTTTTTGTATTTCAAGGCAAGTAATCTAACTATTTCATACTGAACCATATTTGTATCTTGATATTCATCAACCATCAAATATTTATATTTTTCTTGATATTCTTGTAATATTTTTGTAATTCTAAGAGCTGCGTATGTCTTTATAAGAATATCATCAAAATCAATAGCATTATTACTTATCAAATCTTTTTCATATTCCAAATATGCTTTGTAAACTATTTCTTTTATTGTGCTATCAACTTCTTTTTCGTATCAAGTTGCAGTTATTAAAGAATTTTTTGCATTACTGATATAAAAAGCTATTTGTCTTGCTGGATATTCTTTTTCATCAAGATTTAGCTTATTTTTCAAAATATTTTTTAGCACACTTAATTTGTCTTGTTCGTCATAAATTACAAAATCTTTTCTAAGTCAAATTTGTAATTCTTCACTAGAATATCTGTTCAAAATATCTTTTAAAATAAAAATACCTATCGAGTGAAATGTTCAAATAAGTGGAAAATTCCCTCTAGCATAAATACTTCTAGGAACTTCTACACCAAGAGTTTTAGCAACTCTTTCTCTCATTTCGCTTGCTGCTTTATTGGTAAAAGTTACCATCATTATATTATTTGCAGAAATATTTTTTTCAGCTATCATATACTGCACTCTCGCTGTCAAAGTTGCAGTTTTTCAGCTTCATGCTCACGCTATAATTAAAACTGGTCAATCTATTTTGTTTTTTGCTTCTTCTTGTTTTGGATTTAATTGCATTTTTTTTAATTAAATTTATATATTATGTATATATATAATGTATAAAAAAAAACGTTTTTTACAATCAAAAAATATTTTTAATGTTAAAAAAAATTTCAAAAATTATTTTTTTTAAATATTATGTTATTGTTTAAGTATTTAAAAAACTAATATGACTAATATTCCAAAAATATGAGTTTGAGTAATAATTGTTGAGAATTGAAAAGTTTTATTATGACTTAGAAAATGAGCACATTGAGAATGAACTTGGGCTCCACCTGGTTGACATTTGGAATTTATGGAGACTTTTGATCAATGTTGAGTTAGAGAAGTTAAAGAAGAAACTGATTTAGATGTAAATAACTTAGAATATATTTGAATGACCCAAGATTTTTTTCATGAGGAAAGCAAACACTATATAACTATTTTTATGAAGTCGGAATGATATTTGTGAGAATTAAAAAATTTAGAACCACATAAATGTGAAACTTGGAAATGGTTTGAAATAGATAACTTACCAAATAATCTAATGCTATCTTTAGAAAATTTATTATCATAAAACAAGAAATGAGACTCGATCAATATGTAACTAATGAGCTAAAAATTAGCCGTAACAAAGCACAAGTAATAATAAAATCTTGAAATGTTTTAGTTGATTCTAAAATTATTACAAAAACAGGTTTTGAAATAACTGAAAATAACAAAATAATAATCAATGAATTAGAACAAACAAAATATGTAGCTAGAAGCGCAATAAAATTAAAATGATTTTTCGAAAAAAATGATTTTAATTTAAAAGATTTTGTTTGTCTAGATATCTGAAGTAGTACTTGATGATTTTGCCAAATATTACTAGAGAATTGAGCTTCAAAAATTTATGCAGTAGATGTCTGAACTAGTCAACTTCACGAATCAATAAAAAATAATCCAAAAATTATCACTAAAGAAAATACTGATATTAGAAAACTTGAAAAATTAAATGAAAATATTGATTTAATAACTTGCGATGTTAGTTTTATTAGCTTAGAGATGATTCTGGAAAGTATAATTAATCATATGAATAACAAAACAATATGTATTTTGTTATTCAAACCTCAATTTGAAGTCGGTAAAAAATATATTAACAAAAAATGAGTTGTAACTGATCCTAAAATCACTGAAAAAAAATTAAATGAATTTTTACAAGTATGCAGAGATAAGTGACTAAAAATAAATAACGTAAAAAATTCTTCTCTAGAATGAGAAAACTGAAATAAAGAAATATTTATTGAGACCTGTAAAATATTAATGTAACTTAATCTTTTGTAAATGAGTTATGCTACATTTTTTCATCTTGACATTTAAATTATTTTTAGTATAAACCAATAGAATATAGTCTTACTTTTAGACTATATTTCGCTCAATAGGAGATAGTTATGGAAATCGAAGTTTTAGACGATAAGCTTATTGTTACAAAAACAGATATAAAAGGTAAAATAACTTACGCTAATCCATACTTTATAGAATTAGCAGGTTATAAGGAAAAAGAGCTTTTGAATAAACCACATAATATAATAAGACATGAGGATGTTCCGAAGGCTATTTTTAGACTTTTGTGGAAAAAAATAATGTCTGGAAAGGAAATAAATGCTTTTATTAAAAATAAAGTAAAAAAGGGAGATTATTATTGGGTAAAAGCAAATGTAACACCTTCTTACAAGAATAACCAGATTGTTGGTTATTTTTCTGTAAGAAGAAAAGCCAATGCAGAAAGTGTAAAACTGATTGAAAAACTGTACTCTGAAATGAGAAAAATTGAAGCTAAGGGGGGAAATGCCTCTATTGATGAGTCTTTGAAATACCTTAAAAACTTTATTGAAAACCAGGGGGTGACTTATGAAGAATTTATTTCTGAACTCTAATATAGTGGCTTTGCTTGTTATAACAATTCTTATGCTTGTTATAACTTCTTTTCAATTTTTTTCTATTGAAAGTAATGAGATTGAAAAATATACAATATTTTTCACAACATTCCTTGTTTTTGTATTATTAGTAAAAAATACAATTAGCAAAAAGGAAAAAACTATTAATTTTGAAGCTATTGATAAATATATAAATAGTGGAAAAAATACTACAGAAACTGATTTCTCAACACTTGAAAAGGTCTATTATGCTATTTATAGGGCAAGAAATGGTGATTTTGAATACAGAATCACAAACTTTTCAAATGATAAGGAGTTAGAAACAGTTGCATCAAATTTTAATGCTTTGATGGATCAGCTTGAAACTTTTATGCGTGAAGTTGGAACTGCTATTTCATTAACATCGGAAGGAAATTTTTATAGAAAAGTCCAGAAAAAAGGCCTTAGTGAAGGTTATACAAAAGTGTGTGATCTAATAAATAATGCGATTGATAATCTTGAAAAGGCAAATTATATTGATAGAAAAAATTCTTTGAAACAAAAGATAAACTCTGTCAATGGAAATGCTACACAATTAGTTGAAATTCAAGATACTCTCTCTAAAAACTTCTCTGTTTTAAAGGAAATGATTAATGAAATTCAAACCACTTCTTCGAAAGCCAATCAAAGTAAAGATGTAATCAATGAAACACTTGAACAAGCAAATCAGTTAGTTTTGATGGTTGAAGAAAATAAATCACTTACTCAAAAATTACAGGAGCACTCTAGCATTGTTATGAAAATGGTTGATTCTATTCATGAGATATCTGAAAGTACTAATCTTTTGGCGTTGAATGCTTCCATCGAAGCAGCCAGAGCTGGTGAACATGGAAAATGTTTTGCTGTTGTTGCTGAAGAAGTTCGTAAACTTGCAGAAAAAACACAAAATATTACAGACGAAATTGAGGATGAAATTGAATTTTTTATAAAAGATACTGATTCAATATCAAAAAACTCAATTCAAATGGGAGAATCAGCAAATCACGCTAAACGAAGTGTATCATTACTTGCAGAAACAATTGAAAAATTGTCTTCTGATACGGTATTTATTGAAAAATCTTCTTTTGATATTGAAGATAGAATATTTATTGTATTGGTGATGATTGATCATGTGGTATTCAAAGCAAGTATATATGATGCATTTATTTTTGACAAAACAGGAGTTATTCTCAAAGACCACAACAGTTGTAGACTTGGAGAGTGGTACGAAACAAAAGGTAAGGAAAGATTTGGGGATAAATCAGCTTATGCGGCTATTAATTCTCCTCATGCTAATGTCCATAATTATGGGCAAAAAAGTCTTTCTTATCTTGATTCTGGAAATCTTCTTGAAAATCAGGAAGAGGTTTTTGAAAGCTGTGAGTTTTTTGAAGAAAATTCAAAAGAACTTTTTAAGCTTCTCACAAAACTTATCGAAGAATAAAGGAATATAATATGGATGAGGTATATGAAAAAACTAATTTAGCAAAAAACAATAAGGTTGGGGTTTTTATGTTCTATTTGGAAATTATCCCCCACAAGCTTAAAAAACTAAAAATATACAATGAAGAGAGGACTCATTATGGGGTGAATGTTTTTAAAATTAGAGAAATAGTAAAAATTTCTGATATAAAAATATCACATAGAGGAAAAAATAATGATCTGAACCTTGGTATAGCTAAATTACGAGAGGATATTATTCCTATCATAAATCTACCCTTATGGATGCAGTGCAAAATTCCTGAAGATAATTTTGATAATTACAAACTGGTTATCTGTGATTTTAATAACACAAAAATCGGTCTTGTAATAGCTGAACCTTATAGAATAGAAATGAAATCCTGGGAGGAAATTGAAGAATCTTCTTCATATAAATTTGGTAATACACCAAAAATTAACAATCATACAAAAACTGCTGAGACAGGAAAAACCTGCTTTATAGTTGATATTGAACAGCTTTTATCGGAAGTAATATCAAAATTTGAAAGTAAAATAATCAAGGAGGTTGAAGAAACTGATGAAAATCTATCCTGGGTAACTGAAAAGCAACCAATATTAATTGCAGAAGACTCAAGGGTTGCAAGGATGCACCTTGAAATGATACTAAAAAAAGTTGGTATCAGATATGAAATGTTTGAAAATGGACAGTTACTTCTTGATGCATTAAACAATAGAGGTATAACAAATAATGATATTCCTTTAATTATAACTGATCTTGAAATGCCTGTAGTTTCTGGTCATAAGGTTATTCAAGAAATAAGGAAATATAATAAAGTACTTCCTATTCTTGTAAATACATCTATGACTTCAGAAAACAACAAAAGGGAGGTTTTAAATTTGGTTGCAAACGATTTTATTGGAAAAACAGATAGCAATAAAATTATTTCTTTGATTAAAGAATATACTAAAAAATAAATATAAATATATTTATTTAAAGCTAGACTAAACTTGATAAAAAGTATCTATGCTTTAAATAAAATTATAAAAACGACCAAATTTATTTGGTCGTTTTTCTTTTTATACAAAATAAAAACATGGTTAATTAATGATATTTAAATGAAAACTGCTGTTAATTTTAATAAAAGATTATATTTGATTTTTTATTACATATTTTTATAATCAAGTATGAAATAAAATATATAAAATAAATAATGTGTAACAAATGCAAAAAAAACTCTATAAAATTTATAGAGTTTTACCAAAAAAAATTATCACCAGATCATTCTTACTGGGCAAAAAATATTTATCCAGGATGATATTGTAAATATTATCCCACTTGCTCAGAATATACAAAACAAGCAATTGAAAAATATTGATTTTTAAAATGATGGAAAAAATGAATATGGAGAATCATTAGATGTAATCCATTTTCAAAATGATGAACAGATTTACCATAAAAAAAAATCTTAAACAATTATATGTTTAAGATTTTTTTATTATTTTTTACCAAGTATAAGGTAAATGATTAATCAGATTAGTGGAAATAATCAAACAACTAATATCCAAAGTATTTTTTGTAATAAAGACATTCAAGAACCAAGTATTTGAATTAATGCCCAAATAAAAATTACTAAATGTATTATTCAAAAAATTCATGCAAATGGACTTCATAGCATATCTATCATAATATTTTTATTAATAAATTATAATAAAACAATTACTTAATATTTTTCATAATTTCCTCTGCTTTTTTGTCAGCATCTTCTTGTGCTAATTCATATTTTTCTATTAAAGTGGCAGCTAGTTTTTCAACTTTTCATTCTGCAGCTACGATGTCGTCACCAGTTAATTTACCATATTGTTCTTTTAAAGAACCTGTCATTTTATCCCAATTAGCTTTCATTATATCTAAATTCATAGTTATATAGTTAGCAAGTAAGTATAGTTCATTATAATGATTTAATATAAAAAACAAACTTTTAATTAAGTTTGTTTTTTATTAAAATAATCAATCTTGTTTATCTTCTATATTTTCATTTTCTTTAGCATCAATTATGTACTCATTTTTTAGTTCATAAATTAATTTATTCAAGTAATTAATAATATAAATTGTCCTTATATTATTAACAGAATCCATCTCTATTTTATATCACGTAATATTTCATTCCAAGTCAAACATATTTCTAGAATTTCTATCATAAAGACTTAATCTAATTTTTGTTAGAGTATTAGATAAATTATCTAAAAAAATAATTTTTTCTTCATAGGTTTTATTTTCTAATTTTCTTTTCACACTAGAAATAACACGTTTTGATAAATTAATTAAATCAGCTGTATCTAATCATTTTCTTTCAATAATTATTCAATCCATAATATTTCTACCAGGTCATAGAATATGTCTAGCGTTATAAACCAAGGCACTTGATCAACCAGCGTCTAGATTCAGAGCGTTGTAACATCAAAAATCTTTTAATAATTCTGCTAATTTTTCTAAAGAAATTTTTTCTACAAATCAAAAATAAATTGAAGTATTAAGTGGATTAGAGCAAACAAAGTTTCTGGTTATAGTTTCAGAAGTCATTTTATTATCAATTAATCATAATTCTTCATAATCTTCTATTTTACTTTCTCAATTTTGTAATAAAACTGGGAAATTTGAAAATCAATAATAAATATCTAATTCTCTACCGGGATTTATTTTTCATGTTTGAAATAAAAATGGATTAGAATCTTTATCTACTCAAAAAACTACTCTATCTCAAGTGCTGTTCCATTTTGATATTTTTGTTCATTCAAAATATCTTTCATTATTTGTAAAATCTTTTCATCAGCATTCTCCATAAGATTTTGGACAGAAAAATACTCAATTTACACCAGAAATTCAATTATTTCTTTCTAATAAATCTCTAAAATTACTAGATTCATAGTCATTATTTATTCAGATTTTAAAATTATATTTTTCATCTCACACATCATATTTTATAACTCTCATTTTATGTCATTTAAAATTGTTTTCAATATAAACATTTGCCGAAGCTAAACTATAAAACAAAAAAGACGTAATTAAAATTATTATTGATTTTACCATATATTGATTAATTATTAATAATTATATAATTGTATTGTAATCATAATATTTGTTTTTTAAAATTTATTCATTTATTAAATATATTTTGAGAATAAAACAAATTATGTTAATATGTTTATAGTTATTTTATAAAGAAAATAGTAATGAATTCAAAAGAATTATTAGATTTAGTTTTAAACCATGCTTCGAGTAATAATTTTCCTGATGTTCACATTGTTTCTGGACAAAAAATAAGAGTCAGGAATAAAAGTTGAAAAATACAAGCAATTGATAATATTTGAGAAACAAACCTTTCAGAATTAGATAAAGAAAATGTTACAAAAATTATTATAGAATTAGTTGGAGATGAATGATATAAAAAATTTATAAACACAAAAGAATTAGATACTTCACACACAATAGATTCGTGAGAAAGGTACAGAATTAACTGTTATATGGATTCTAATTGATATTCAATAGCATTTAGAATCATACCTCAAAACATTCCTACAATGGAAGAATTATGATTATGAAACAATATAAAAGAATTATGCAAAAAAAATAAATGATTATTACTAGTAACTGGTCCAACTGGTTCGGGTAAATCTACAAATCTTGCAGCAATGATTGATTATATAAACAAAGAAGAAGAAAAACATATAATCACAATCGAAGACCCAATAGAGTTTGCTTTTAGCTCAAAAAAATCACTTGTAAACCAAAGAGAAATTTGAAGTCATACTCATGGTTTTGATAATGCAATTAGAGCGAGTCTTAGAGAAGATCCAGATGTTATTATGATTTGAGAAATGAGAGACCCAGAAACAATAAAAGCAGCAATAACACTTGCTGAGACTGGACATTTGGTACTTTCTACTTTGCATACAAACGATTCTGTTCAAACTATAGATAGAATAGTTGATGTTTTTCCTTGACCTCAACAAGCTCAAATTAGAATGCAATTAAGTCAAAGTTTAGCTTGAATAATTAGTCAAAAACTTATTTCTAGAGTTGATAGAGATTGAAGAGTTGCTGCAAGAGAAATACTTATTAGTAATGATGCAGTTAAAAATCTAATAATAACGGGAAGAACAAACCAAATATATTGAGTTATAGAAGTTTCAAAAACAGAATGAATGATATTAATGGATAAATATTTATTAGCACTATATGCTAAAAAAATAATTTCAAGAGAATCTCTAATGAGTTATGTTAGAGATAAAGAATGAATTTCAATGATGATAGATTAATAAATAATAAAAAATTATGATAGATATAAACCTACTAGAAAAATCTTGATTTTTTGAATCAATTAATCTCAAATCCTGAGAAATATTATTTGATGAATGACAAGTTGACGACAATCTCTACATTATAAAAAGCTGAGAATTATTAATAGAAAAATACACAACAAACGAAAAAAAAGAAACAAAACTTTTAGCTGTTTTGAACCAGTGAGAAATTTTTTGAGAATGAGCTTTGAATAATTCAGAGCCAAAACAAGTAAAAATATCAGCAAAAAATAATTGTGAATTACTAAAAATAGAAGCAAAAAATGATTTTGAAAAATTTTTAGCAAAAAATACTAAGATTTGAATACAATTACTAGCTTCAATTATTGATATTTGAAACAAAAGATTATTAGAATCAAATTTTTTAATAACTAGTAGTTACGAAATAACAAAAAATATTTCACAAATAAATGATTTTAACAATAAAAATTTATTTGAAATTTTTGATAACTTATCTAAAACAATCAATTCAAAATATATTTTATACTTTGAAAAAAATCCTGTATTACAAGATTATTTGGTTTTTAGATATGATACTAGAAATAGCTGAAAACTAAAAGATGAAATAATAAAAACTGACTGAAATTGATTAGATTTTGAGCTGATAAAACAAAATCAAATTGATGATAGTGAAAAAAGTTATATTCAAGAACTGGTAAACAAAAATGAAGTTGTCTGATACTTAGTTATTTGATATGGAGAAAACAATTTTGATGAGTCCCATAAAAAAGCTATAATCTCAATATCTGTTTCTATTGCTTGATTTATCAGTCAAAAACAATATTTTGAAGAAAACAAAAAACAAGATTTATACGAAATATAAAAAAACTGATTCTTAAAATTAAGAGTCAGTTTTTTGGTATTTTTCAAATAAATTAACTAAATTATATTTTTTATTTATTGAATCATACATACTATTTATGCTTGGTGTTCAGCTTCAAAGAAGCAAAATATTTCAATTTAAATCTGTAATTTTATTTGCAATTTCGATAGAATTATATCTTGGAGATTGATCAGAAACATAACTATTATCATGTTCTTCATCTATAATAATTAATCACAAATCTTTATATGGATAGAATAAACTAGACCTAGTTCACAAAATTATTTTTGCTTCTCAAGAAATTATTTGAGTAAAATATTTTGTTTTTGTAGCTTCTGTAACTGATGAATTAATTACTAAGACATCTTTTCAAAAAAAAGATTTTATTCTAGTAGCTAATTGATTAGTCAAAATAATTTCTGGAATTAAAAAAAGTGATTGATTTCATAATTTTAATTGTTCTAGAATTAATTTTATGTATATCTGATTTTTTCAACTTCAAGTTACTCAAAAAATAAGATTTTTTTTATTTTCACTATTAATTATTTGCCTGTAAGCTTTATCTTGATTATCTGATAATTTTATATCAAAGTCAGTTTTATATTCTAGAGAATATTTTTTTATTTCAAATTTATCATTTATTATTTTGTTTCTCAAATGAGTAGATAAAAAAAGCGAAGAGGCGTTATGTATTGGAGTAAAATAGTGAGTAGTAATGAATTTTAATAATTCTAATCTATATCAGTCAATAAAAACAAAATCACTTTTTATATCAATAATTTCTTTTAGTTTTGATTTATCAAAATCAATTTTTGACACAAAATCATAAATTATTCCATAAGTTAACTCTTCTTTGAGAAAAAATTCTACTACATTTCATAGACGTATTTTATCTTTGATTTTTTCAGGAATAATATAAGTATAACCTATACTATCAAAAGTTTTTTTTCAGAATGGAATAATTAATGCGTACATAAATTTTTGTAATTATAAGATTTCAATTTTTGGATTTTCAAATCACATTTGTCATAAAACTCAAATCATAAGAGCTATATTATCTACATTTTCAACACTTTTTCTAGTTATTGCAGTGCTTGATTTTATTTTTAATATATTTCATTCAAAAGTTATTTGTGATCATCTAAGAGCCATTGTTAAAGCTCATTTTGCTCACTGAGTTTTTAATTTTGAAATAAAACTAGAACTATCAAAATTGTGATTTTCATAAGTTTTTTCTTGTTTTGTTGGTGTAGAATTTTCTACACTAGAATCAGTATTATCAAATCAAAAAATATCACTAACATCATCCAATCATAAATTAGTTTCTAAATTTTTTTCTGATTCCAAAATTGGTTCTGGAACTGATTTTTTTTCTTGCGCAGAAATATTTTCTTTAGTTATTTTTTTTGTATTTGGTATATTATTAGAAACAACGGGTTTTTCTATAATTGTTTGTTTTTCAGTATATCAACCTATAATTTTGAATACTCAAATCATCAGAGTAATATTTTCATCAAGTGAATTTTTTGAATCACTAAAAGATTTGTTAAGAGTATCGAGAATAAAAATATCATTATTTATATTTTCTTTATTATTTAATTTTTCAATAATTTTTTCTTTTGTATAAAAAATTAAATCCTTAAAAAATATTTTTATATTTTTACCACTATCTATCAAATAATTAATATCTTCAATTATGCTAGTATCTTTTGTTAACAATTTATTTAATATGTTATCTAATTGATCTTTTTGAATAATTCAAAGTTTTTCTACTAAGTTTTGAAAATCTATTTGTCAGTCAACAATCATTTGTTCATAAAGACTAATAGCGTTTCTTAATCAACCCGCAGAGTTTGAAACAATATAATCATAAGACTCTTGATCTACAGTAATTCCCTCTTTTTCTGAAATATATTCTAGTCTTTTTTGAATATCAAGATTATTAATTCTTTTAAAATCATATCTTTGGCAACGACTAATAATTGTTTCTGGAACTTTGTTTGTTTCAGTAGTTGCAAGAATAAATTTTACATGAGTTGGTGGTTCTTCCAAGATTTTTAGAAGTGCATTAAATGCTCATTTTGAAAGCATATGAACCTCATCAATAATATAAATTTTATATTTTGTTTTATTTGGTGTGAATTGTGCTCTTTCAATTAATTCTCTAATATTATCTACTCAAGTGTGACTTGCGGCATCTATTTCTATAATGTCTGTTAATTTATCTTCTGCAAAACTTTTACAAATTTCACACTTATTACAAGGATTTCAATCAACTGGATTCAAACAATTGATAGTTTTTGCAAGTAATCTAGCTGTTGTAGTTTTTCAAGTTCATCTAGGTCAACATAGAAGATATGCTCAAACTGTTTTGTTTTGAGATATCGCTTTTTGTAAAGTTTCTTTTACAAAACTTTGTCACATCAAATTATCAAAATCGTTTGGTCTGTATTTTAAATATAAACTCACGTTCTTAAATTATTTAAATTATAAAATTATTTTATTATCATCAACCTTGTTAAGTATTTCTTCAATTACTGTTTTATCATGCCATTCTTCTGGTCAAGTATTAGTAACAATAACGTGTTCATCTCATTTTCAAGCTATAAGCAATGCGTCTCATTTTTTAAGTAAAGAAATAGCCATTTCAAGTGCTTCTTTTCTTGTTGTTATTACAAAAAAATCATTTCACTCAACTCTATTTATTCCAGGTATTACATCTCTAATAATATTTTCAGTTGGTTCTGTATAATCATCATCTTGTGTCAAAATAACAATATCACTATATTTTGAAACTATTTCTCACATTGTGGATCTTTTTGTTTTGTCTCTATCTCCAGTAGCTCCAAAAACTGTAATTATTCTTTTATATTCTATTTCTTCAAGAGTTTTTAATACTTTTTCTAAAGCGTCAGCAGTATGGGCATAATCAACAAAAATATCAGCTCCCGTAGAATTTTCAACTGGTTCCATTCTTCAAGGAACTCAATCTATTTTTTTTATTATGTTTGCCATTTCTTCTTGTTTAATTCAAAAAGAAATAAATACACCAATTGCAGCCAAAATATTTTCTACATTAAATTTTCATTTTAATTTTGTTTCTAGCGCTATATTTCAGTCAGGAATTCTTAAATCAAATTTTGTCATTCAATCTTCAACTCTAATATTATTTGCAGTTAACGAGGCTCAGCTTCATTTTCAATATAAATATATAGAATCATAAGTTTCATTTTTAAATAAATCAGCGTAAGCAGAATTTATATTTATTATTCAAGTTTTTTTGACTCCAGGTTTTCTTCTATTAGAAATCAAATCTTTAAAAAGTTTTAGTTTTGTATTAACATAATCTTTCATTGTTCTATGAAAATCTAGATGATCTTGGGTAATGTTTGTCAAAACTGCAACATCATAATCAATTCACCAAACTCTATGCATTTTTATTCCGTGACTAGCTGTTTCAATAACAGCATATTCACATCACGCATCTTTTGCTCTTTTTAAAAGTTTTTGTAACATAAAGGCATCTGGAGAAGTCATTTTTGAATCATTAATAAATTCTTCATCTCAAATAATTATATTTACAGTTGTAAACATAAAAACTTTTTTACCCGATTCAATCAATCATTTTGCAATAATATTTGAAGTCGTAGTTTTTCAATTAGTTCAAGTAACTCAAATTATTGTCATATTTCTTGATGGAAACAAATAAACAAAATTTGCAACTACTGCTCTCATTTTATGATAAATTAATCTTAATGGATTGTCTAAAGCAATCAAATTTTTTAATTTTTTAAGCATATTTTTTATAATTATCTTTTATAAATAAAATCTGTTTCTAGATTAGTATATTCTTCAAAATTTCACAAAATATCAAAACTGATATCATAATTTTTTATTCAAGGTTGTTTAAAATAATTAAAATCATACTCTAAACAATTTGGATTATTAATTCTATAGTTTATTTGGTCAACTCAAGTTTCTCTCATTCTTGCATAAGTATACAACTCAATAATATTGTATTTTTCTGACTCTATCAAAGTTTGTCAGTCCTGAAGATTTGTTTCAATATTTTTTGGTAACAAAATTCTCAAATAACTTTTATTGTCACCTCTTCATTGAATATTTAAAATATCAGTTTTATCAGTTACTCAATATTGATCAAGTAATAAATTTACTTTTTCATCATCTTCAGTTGTAAAATTATGAGTTTTAGAAATTTTTAAACTAGTTGTAAAATCACAACTATCCGGAATACTTTGAACTACTTTATCGATATTATAATCGATATATCTATCAGTTTTATTTCATCAAATAGAAGTAAAAACTGGGTAATTAAAATCAAGAGTTTTATTAAAATTCATTTCTCAATTTAATCAAAGTTTCCATAATAAACTATTTTCTTCTGGTCTAAAAGAATAAAAAACTATATCTCTAGAATTTATATGTTTTAGCAAAATTTTTCAGTAAGAATAATAATCTCATTTTTCTAATAATTTTTTGTAAAATTCTCATGCAAAATCAAAAAGTACTTGTTTTGGAGTTCAAAGAGTTCAAACTTTAAAAACTTTTGCTTCTACAAGTGTTGAAATAACTAGAGAAAAATTATCTTTATTAATATTTAATCCAAGTGTTTCAGAATTAATATTTCAAGTTGTTTCAAGTAAGTCTAAAATAAAATTTTGATTAATATAAATTATTCAATCAATATTATAATCTATCATATCAAGAAAAGATTTTATATTTGTAGAAGAATTTTTAAACTCTGGAAAGTAATTAGCATCTCTTAATCAAAAAGTTCAAGTAATTTTATCAAGTCATTCTGGAGCCTTAATTTTATCAGTATAAACTTTGTTAATATCCCATTCATGAGCATAAATATCGCTATTTTCAACATCTATAATTTTTCAATTCTTTATAGTAATTGTTGCAGTACTTCACATAAAACCTCATGTAGGTCTTATTTCATCATTATTTTGAAAAACTACAAAATATTTTCTAGTAGTATTTTTTCAAACCATTGATAATAAAGTATTATAATTTTTTGTAACAATATCTAATTTTGAGTAAAATTCTGATAATAAAGATTTTCAATATTCTAGTTTTTCATTCAAATTATTATCACCTAAATCTCATACATTATAATAGTAAAAAAGTGATGAGTATAATTTTTTATGAATTTTCATAATTTGTGGTCTAGATTGTTCTAAAAAATCAACTATATTTAATTCATTAATTTTTTTATTTTCTTTTAATTTTTCAAAAGAATAAAATAATTCAATAGAATCTTTTAAAAATCAAGAAAGATTTTTTCATCACTTAATTATATTGTTTACATTTTTTATATTTTCGTTCGGAAAAATACTCAAAGGACTAAAAAATACATTTGCAATATTTAATGAAAGATTTGATTTATTAATATTGTTTGATATTTTTTCTATTCATCAAGCATTATTTCTAATAGAAATAATTTTTTCATATCAATATGAAACAAGATTTTCTATAAATATTTTATTTGCAAAAAATATTACAAATACAAAAAACAAAAATAATAAAATTTTTTTTTGTATTTTATTATCAAAGATATTTTTATTCTCAGTTATAATTTTTTTATTTTGTGGTTTTAATTTTTTTATTAAAAAATTTTCTTCATTTTTTAAAATAAAAAGTAAATAATATTTTTTAAAAAATAACCTTATTTTATTTAAAAAATATTTATAGTTTTTCTTTGTATCTTTGATATTTATATTTTGTTTTTTTCATTTAAAAAAACTATCAAATTTTTTTGTTCTATTTTTTTGAATTACGATTTTTTTATCATTTGATAAATCTATTTTTTTTGTATTTTTATTTTTAGAAATATCAATTAGATTTTTTTTTCACATATAAGAAATTCATATTTTTTTCAAAATATAATCTTTTTTTATATTGATATTTTCTTCCAAGTCATCTCTAATATCACTAAATTTATTCATAAATTAGTTGTTTGAATTATTTATATAAATATACTTATTTTTAACTACTAATCAAGCAAAAAAGAGACTTTTAAAAGTCTCTTTTTTTATATACCCATACTATCTCTGATAACATTAACTTCATGTAATAAAGTTTGGTCTTTTTTTATCATTTTTTCTAGTTTATTACAACTATACAAAACAGATGCGTGATTTCTACCACTAAAAATATTTCAAATTCTTTCATAAGTATAATTCATTTTTGTTTTTAACAAATACATACTTACTTGTCTAGGAATCATAAATTCTTTTTTTCTATTTGCTCACAAAATACCTTCAGTTTCTATTCAAAAATGTTCTCCAACTTTTGTAATAATATCTTCATAAGATTTTATTGTAGTTTTTTGAATATTTGATTTTGCTCAAGTTCCTAATAAATCAGTTGTGAAGCTTAATTTTTTTAGTTTTTCAGCAATTTTTGATAAGCTAGGGTTTACTCCCGTTAATTCATATTCTGCAATCATTTGATTAAGAACTCATTCCAATTCTCTAACATTTTGAGTTACATTTGCAGCTATAAATTCAGCTACATCTTGAGGAATCATAAATTCTTTTTCTCTAGCTTTTTCTTGCAAAATAGCAAGTCTAGTTTCATAATCAGGTCTTCCAATATCAACAGTAATTCCCCATTCAAATCTTGATCTAAGTCTTGGTTCTAGTTCTTCCAATTCTTTTGGAGCTCTATCTCAAGAAATAATTATTTGTTTATTTTGTTCATACAATAGATTAAAAATATTGTACAGCTCATTTTGAGTTTGTTCTTTTCTTGATAAAAATTGAACATCATCAATAATTAGAATATCAACATCTCTAAATTTTTCTCTAAGTCTTTCAATACTTCTTTTTTTAACAGCAGTAACATATTCAGTAATAAATTTATCAGCAGTTGTATAAGCTACTTTTTTATCTCTAAATTTTTTAATTATTTCGTTACCAGTTGCTTGAAGCAAGTGAGTTTTACCAAGTCATACATCTCAATAAATATAAAGAGGATTATATGATTTTCATGGATTTCTGCAAACAGCATCACAAGCAGAATATGCTAATTGACTATCAGAACCAACAACAAAGTTTTTCAAAGTATATCTATCGTTTACACTTTTACTAGATGAAGATCATTTATTATTTGCTTCATAATGAAATTCTCCAGCTTTTTGTTTTGCTTTGTTTTTTGTTTTACTTGATTCTTTAAAATAATTAGAACAATCAATAACATTAGCATTAGATGGATTATCAATATTATAATCAACTCTAAATTCTATAGTAGTGATACTAGGATTTTCAATTTTTGAAGATTCAAAAACTTGATTGTAAAATTTTGCTTCTAAGTTATCTTTCATAAATCATGAAATAACTCCAAAAACTATTTTTTCATTAGATATTTCTATAATAGAAATTTTTCTAAAGTAAACTAAGAAATCTTGTTTTTTTACTCTTTCAATAATATTAGAAACTATATTTTGTAATTTAAAATTCTTTTGCATCTTCCAATTATTAACTTATCTATAAATAAAAATTTCGATTTGTCAGGTCTGTAAATTTCTAAAGCTATTTTATATAAATTAATCAACTAGTCAAAACTATATTTTTTCTTGACAGCTTTTTATGTTTAAAAAATGTAAACAAGATAGTTTTTTCTTTTGTTTAGCTAGTGCGTTCTAGTTTTTAACAAAATTTAGAAAAAAATATTTTGAAAAATATTTAATTGTTTTTTTTATAATTTTATTGTACAATTAATTACATATTTATATATTAAAAAAAATTAAGAATGAAAAAGGGTTTTCTTATAGTTTTGTTAACTATATTATTAAGTTCATGTATAAATTTAAATGTTGAACAAAAAATTGAAAAAAGTTGATATTCAAAAATAGAAGTTTTATTTGATCTAACAATTTTAAATAAGATGAACGAAGAGCTTGAAAATTTTTGAAATCAAGCAAATAAAAATGTAAAAAACACTTCAGATAAAAGTTTTTGTGATGAAATTAATGTAAAAGATAATTTAAATGATTATGAATGTAAAATTCTAGATAAAAATAATGTAAAGATAAGCTTCAATTACAAAATATCTAATAAATATTTATATAAATATAATAATGATACTCATATTTTTGATATATTAGAGTTTGATAATAGTATGAATGATACTGGTTGAAGTGATATATGATTTAAACAAGCTAAAGAATTATGAGCAAAATATGAATATAACATTGAATTCCCTACTAATATTATTCATAATGATATATGAGAAAAAAATTGAAATAAAATCAAAATAAACTATTTAGATATAGTTGATAATAAAAAAACACTTATTTTTTTTAGTGACAAGCAACAAAAAATAGAAAAAAAACTTTTAGATAATATTTATAAATTAGAAGATAGTAAATATTATTTAAAAGAATTAATAATTTCTAATTCATGAATAAGTTCAAAAAATGAAAAATATAAAAAATTAATTAAAAATATTAAATATAAAAATTTGAATCAATATGAATTGTATAATCTAAAATACAGACTTGGTCTATTGAAAAGCAAAATAAAAAATAAAAGTGATAGTTATCATATAATTAATATGTTAGAATCTAAAGTTTCAATGGAAATTATTAAAAAAGAAAGTGGAGTTAAGAATACAAGTTGAGCTCTAAATTTTAATAATTTAGAGCTCAAAGAAAATGAAAATGATATAAAAAGCAAAAATGAAAATGAGATTAAAGAGAATATATGATGAGGTTATGTTATAAAATGAAACAATATATATTATGACAAGTTTAATAGAATGGAGTTAGTAGAAGATGTTGATATTAATACTTATTGAGTTAATAATAATTGAGTTTTATATGATAAAGACTATTTTTATTATAATGATAAAAAATATGAAACAGATTTATTTGATTATAAATATATAGATATTAAATGACATAGTTTTAGTTACTGAGATTGATACGTCTGATTAGAAGTTAAATGAAAAAAATATATAATATTGGTGGAAGAATGAGAATATAAAATAAAAGATGTATTAAAAACAGAAAAAATAGATGAATTAAATAATTTTAGATCATTGTGAAATAATATTTATTATGAAAATAATACTTGATACCAAGTCAAACTAGAATGAATAAGTTTAGACAATTATAAGATAATTAAGGATAAAAATAATGAATTATTAGTAAATAATAAATATATATTTTTAGCTGATAAAAGATTTACTCATTCATTCGATTTGGATAATATGAAACAATTTAATTGAAAATATTTAGCAACAGTTAAATGATTATACTATATAGATAATTCAAGAGATAGTGATATAAAAAAAATTAGTGATGAAATTGATTATAAAAGTTTAGAATCATTATGAAAAATATCATTTGATTATTATTTAAAGGACAACAAATGAATATATAAAATAAAAAGAGATGATTTTCAAAAAATAATTAATATAGAAGAGGAAAATAATAAAATAAATATTAACAAAAATTGAGTTTTAAATGACTGATGAAAAATTTTTTTTCAATGAAAAAAAATAGATTATAATTTTGACATAAACTCAATAGATAAAGAATCACATTCATTATTTAATTGAAAATGAACTATTTATTATAAAGATAAAGATTGAGAATATCAAGTAGAAGTAATAGATTTAGAAAAATGAGAATTTGAAGTAAAAACAACTAATTAAAAATTAGTTGTTTTTTTGAAAAAAAATAATATAATTCGTGACATATTGTGAGAGAAGGTATCTACTTGATTTTTGTAAAAAAATTGAGAGGAAAGTCTGGACATCATGAGAGAAGCGTAGGAGATAACAACTTCGGTCTTAATATATAATAAATAAAATTAAGATACCACCAGTGCCGCAGAGACTATACTAAGACTTTGTCTGAAAGGTGAAAAGACATTTAGTGTAAATATTTTTTTTACGTAAAACCTTTTAAAATATTTGCTATAAATGAGACTCTATTTTTAGAGTGTGGTAAACTGTACGTGATGCAATGGGAATGGTACTTATTGAGATTATTTCTCTCTAATGTTTCAAATAAGTATACCCAGCTCGAGCTTATTAGCGATTTTAAGCCTAGATAGATTGATACCTAGATACAGAATCCGGCTTATTACTCTCACAATTATTAAAATAAAACACAAATAATTAAGAAACCGGTTTCTTAATTATTTAATTTTTTTACATTTGAGACCGGTCTCAATAAATAACAATAAAATATGAAACTAGTTTTTACTTGAATACAAGGATGTGGTAAATGAACACAAGCCAGAATATTGGTAGAAAAACACTGATTTACACTTTTAGAAATGTGACAAGAATTGAGAAAAATTGCAGATTCTTGAAGCGAATTATGAAACAAAGTAAAAAAAGTAATAGAATCTTGAGCATTAGTTACTCCAGATATAGTCTGAGAAATAATGCAAGAAGCTCTTGATAAACAAACTAATGAAAGATTAATTCTTGATTGATTTGTAAGAAATGAATGAAATAAGGAGTCATTAGACAACATTACAACAGATTATAAAGTTGTATTATTTGAATTATCAAAAGAAAAAGCAATTGAAAGGCTTCTTGGAAGAATGTATGATTCACAAACTTGAGAAACTTTTCCTAGATGAACTCTTATCAATCCAAATAATTGAAATGAGCTTATAAAAAGAGTTGATGATAATGAATCATCAATTTTAAAAAGAATAGAAGAATTTATGAATAATACTTTGCCTACAGCTTTAAAACAAGAATTGGATAATTCTGAAAAAGTTATTAGAATTAATGCTGACCAAAGTGTTGAAAATGTTGAATTAGAATTAAAAAATAAACTTTGATTATAATGATAGGATTTTTACTCGGTAGAGAATACAAATTATCAATTGCAGAAATAATGTCAGTTTTTCCAGAAGGAAAAACTGTTTATTTTGGTAGCGATTTTTTAATACTAGAAAATTTAGATGAAGAAAAAGTACTAAAAAAAGCAAATAATTTATGATGAACAATCAAAATTATAAAGATTGTTGAAGATGATATTTTAAATATTGCTGAAAAATCTGAATGAAAGTTTCAATATTGAATTAGCGCTTATTGAATCAAAAAAAATCTAAAAAATATTTTAATTCAAACAAAAAAAGAGCTAAAAAATAATAATATTTCTTCAAGGTTTATAAACAAAGATTTTCAAAATATTAGTTCAGCTCAAATAATTTGAGAAAAATTAATACAAAAAAAATCTGATTTTACATATATTTATTCTAAAGATAATACTTATTTTGGATACACTATTTGGGTTCAAGATATTAATAATTATAGTAAAAGAGATTATTCAAAAGACAGAGATATGCAGACATGAATGTTACCTCCAAAACTTTGTCAAATGATGATAAACATGTCAGGTTGAAAAACTATTTATGATCCATTTGTATGACTTTGAACTGTTTTAATTGAATCGATTCTAATGTGAAATAACAAAGTATATTGAAGTGATTTGAATGAAATAATGGTAGAAAAAAGTAGTAAAAATATTAGGGAGTTTGCTACAAAAAACTCTTTAGAGTTAAAAGATTTTGAAATAATAAAACTTAACTCAAAATTTATTAACGAATCTACTATTTTACAAGAAAAAAATATTGATTCAATAGTTACAGAATGATATTTGTGAGAAATAATGACACAAAAAAATATTTCACTAGATAGAATAAATAAACAAAAAGAATCTCTTTTATCACTTTATTCTAAGTTTTTTGAAAATTTATCAAAAATAAATTATTCTTGAAATATTGTAATATGTTTTCCTTTTTGGGAAATGAATAATAAAAATATATATTTTGAAGAAGTCTATGAAATAGTTGAACAATTCTCTGATATTCAAAATATTTTTAAAAATGAAGAGGTAAAAGATTTAACTACAAAAAAATGAAGTCTCTTATATAAAAGAGAAAAACAATTGGTATGAAGAGAAATTTTTGTACTAAAAATAAAAGAAGCAAATTAAAATTAATTTGCTTCTTTATTATTATCATCTATTTCATGTTTTTCGTTTTTTTGTTTTTCTTCTAATTCTTTATTTTTTTTAGAATCGTTAACAATTCTAAAAAGATATCAAATTATTTTTCTTTCTAATTTTTTATTCAAAATATCATCTCATTTCCAAGTAAAAACAACAACCAAGTGTCAAACCTGAGTTCTTTGGAATGAAGTTCTAAAAGTATCATTTATTCAATTAAGTGAAGAAAGTCTACTACTCAAAAACTTAGTAAGAATATTTTGTTCAACTCATTCAATAAATCTCATAACATCAAGTGACCATTCATCCCTAATTGTAACTTCAAAATTATGAATATAGTTTCATGGAGTTATATCTTTTACAACACTTTCTTTTAAAATATTAATATGAGGAATATAAACTGGTTTATTAATAAAAAGTCATTCTTTTGTTAATGGCATTAATATTATGTAAAGTGGATTTATTTTTATTACTTGTCATTCTATTTCTTGAAATTTTATTATTTCTCAAATTTTAAATCTTTCCAGTACAATAACACTTCATATAAAAGATCATATCAAATGAGAATTTATAACTAATAAATATCAAGAAATAAAAATAAGAAAAATTGATAATTCTGGATACAGGTAAAAGAAAAACCATATTAGAAAAATTATATAAGAAAAAAGTAAGAAAAAATTAATATAAACTCATTTTTTATTATCTATTTTTCATTTTTTTGCTAGATAAAAAGTTATTACGTATATAGCAATACTCAAAAAGGTAAAAATAAGAACAATATAAAATTTTATATTTTGTTCTATATTATTCTGTTCTTGTAATTGCTCTCTTTCGTCTAGATATCTATCAAGTAAAATAGTAATTTTTTCTTGATTTAATTCATTTTCCTGTATAGCATTATTTAATTCAGTTACTAGTTCCCTTTTTAATTGAATTTCATTTAAATATTTATCAACAAGAGTATCAAACTCATCTCAGTTTTCAATATTTTCTAAGATATCTTCATTTATTTGTTCAATATTTTCTTCTAGCGTAGAAATATCTTCTAATATTTTTTCTTTAACATCAGTACTCAATTGATTTTCTACATCAAGAGTTTCTAGACTGTTTCTAAGTACATTTATTTCTATTTCCAATCTTCCTCATCAAGCTAGTTCCAAAAGTCTATCTCTTCTTTCAGCAAAAGCATCAAACAAAATATTATCTTCTGTTGAAACAGCACTTCAGGCATATATTACTCAGTAATTAAGAAAAGAGAAAAAACAAAAAACAATTAAAATTATTATTTTTTTCATATTAGTTTATTGTTCAGTTTAAAACATACCTATCAATATCAGTAATTTTTACATTAACTAAATCTCAAGTATTTATATTATCTCAATCAAAAAACACTTCTTTAAAATTTCTAGTTCTTCAGAATTTTTTTCAATCTTTTTCTCAAGCAACCAAAACTTCTTGAATAGTTCAAATCATTTTTGAGTTTCTAGAAGTAACAGAATTTAATAATTTTTCATTAAGAATGTGCCATCTATCAGCTTTTTGTCAATCAGTAATATTATCTGGAAACATTTTTTCTGCAATTGTTCATTTTCTAACAGAATACCTAGCATTAAAAGTAAAATCAAATTCACAATCTTCAAAAGCTTTTACAGTATCTTGAAACATTTCGTCAGTTTCTCAACTAAAACCAACAATTATATCAGTAGAAATAGAAAAATTTGGATCTCTAGATCTCAAATAATCTACTTGCTTTTTGAAATCTTCATAAGAATGTTTTCTGTTCATTCTTTTTAAAACTTGATTATTTCCTGATTGCAAGGCAAAATGTAGATAATTACAAGTTTTATCTAGATCAAAATGCGCATCCAAAATATCTTGTGTCATGTCATGAGGATTACTAGAAGTAAATCTAATTCTATCTAGTCATTCAATTTTATCTAATTCTTCTAGTAACTGTCTAAATGGAGATTTTCATAATCAATCATTCCATTTTCATTTTTCTTTGTTCCAGAATTTTTTATCAACAAATTGTTTTCAATATGAATTAACATTTTGTCATACAAGAGTTATTTCTTTTGCTCATTCTTTGACTGCTTCCCTAGCTTCAGCAACTATATCTTCAATTGTTCTAGAATTTTCCATTCCCCTAGTGTATGGAACAATACAAAAAGTACAATAATTATCACATCAAGTTTGAATAATTATTGTTGCAGAATGAGGATTTTCTCTTAATTGTTTTGATTTTAGGTAGTCATCAAATTTGTCTTCATTTCAAATATTTTCATCATATATATGAGTTAGCATCAAAGGTAAATATCTTGTATCTTCGATTCTCAAGACAAAATCAATTTTATTATTATTTCTAGGAAATAATTTGTCATCATTATTAAAAATTTCTTTTGAATCTTCTATAAGAGTAATTTTTTTACTTTTGTTCTTATCTCTTTTATATCAATCTAAATATTTTCAATCTAAACCAGTTTTTCTAACCATACAACCAGTAATTCCGACTCTAATTAATTTAGAATTACCTAATTCAATTCTCGCATTATTTTCTTTATAAATTTCTTCAACAAATCAAAAAACCCTGTCTTCTCATTTTTGTCTAACACTACAAGTGTTAAAAATAACAAGATCAGCATCTTCCCATTTGGTCGCTCTCATAAATCAAGACTGTAGCATTATCATATTGATTTTTTCACTATCAGCTTGGTTCATTGCACATCAAAATGTTTTTACAAAATATTTTTTCACAAATATTATTTTTTAGTTTATAAATTATAAATGAGACCGGTCTTTAAAATTTAAAAAAACTTAATAAGACCGGTCTCTTATAAAGTTAATATAAGTCTGAACATACTCTACTTTCTTCTGGAAGTATTTGATTCATATATTTACTTCAAACTCTTTTGTCATAAGTATTTTCTACAACTCAATCAATTGTTTCAAATGCAAATTGTCAGATTCTCATTCATACATATAAAGCGACAGGTATTTCGTTTATATTAGTCATTTCTAGAGTAATTGTTCCCTCAAATCACGGGTCAATAAATCCTGCTGTAGAATGAATAATCACTCATAATCTTCAAATACTACTTCTTCATTCACATCTAGCAACCAAATCATATGGAACTTTTATTTGTTCATCAGTTACTCACAAAACAAAATCTCCAGGATGAAGTACAAACTTATCTCAAGCTTTTAGAGTTAAAGTTTCTACATGTTCTTTTTCTACTCATAATTTTGAATCAATTACAGTTTGTCTAGATTTTTTATAAATTTTAAAAGTTCAACCCAATCTAAAATCAATACTCGCTGGACCTATTTGTTCTATAATATCATATTCTGACAAAGATTTAATTTTAATATCTCAAGACTCTAGTCTTTTTTTAATTTTTGTATCTGATAAAATCATTTTTTATATATTAATTAGTTTCTAAACTACCTGATGAATTTATTTCAAAATTAGAAAAATTGTTTAACATTTCTCAAGCCTCCTTTATATCTTGGATTGTTTGCTCTATTCTTTCTTTTGAATCTAAAACATCTCTTCTAACTCAATCGTATTTGTTTATTCATCAACTCAATGTTAATCTAAAAGCATCAATTTTATTTTTGAATTCCTGAGTTCAAGATCAAGCATAATCTTTAATATTCTCAGCTCAACTTAGAGTTTTATTATAGGCATCTTTAATCTCATCAGTTGTTGGCATATTTGTAAATGCAAAATCCATTTTTGCTTTAAAATCAATTACCCAATCATTAAATCAATCTATTTTAAAAAATTTTTCTACACTATCTGCAAAAACTGGAGCTTTAAAAATAGCTATAATATATAAAACAAAAACTATAAGTAATCAAAGAAGTATTTTTTTTCCCATAAAAATAAAAAATAAAGTATATTTGTTATAATATACTTTATTTTTGTATGAAATCAACTATTTTTCTTCATTAAAAAATAAATCTGAAGCACTAAATTTTTCTTTTTTTAATTCTTTGTTTAATTCTACAATTATATTATCGTTAATTTTTTCTGCATTATTCATAATATTATTTTTATTAATTTTTTTACTGTTATTTTTTTCAATAGTTCTCTTTAACATTTCTAATTGTTCTTTTGGTAAATTTAATTTATTCAAATCAAGAGAAACAATTTCTGATTTTACATAAGAAGATTTTCAGCAATTAGAACAAACTATATCAAGTAAAACCGCTTTTCAATCTATATTTTTAATATTCACATCTTTCATTCAAGCTCAAGCTCAACACTCAGAACATTTAAAATTAGAAATTATAGATTTTACAAGTCAATTCAAGGCGTCTAAATTCATATTTTTAATTTTTTATTATAAAATATTAAAACATTTTAACATAAAAACAAAAAGTTTCAAGAAATTTTTTTATAAAATATTAAAATGAAGCAATAGTTTTTTCTAATCTTTTTTTAGACTCTTCAACTCACAAAATGAAAATCAATTCCAAAGCTCACGGCGAGAATTGTTCTCAACTAAGAGCACATCTAGTTGGCCATAAAACTTGTCAGTTTTTCATTTCATTTTGTTTTATTTTTTCTACAAAAATATTTTTTACTTCATCTATACTTTCAAAATCAGTTTTTCTTTCTTCTAAAATATCTAAAGCTATATTTAATCATTTTAAAGCAATTTCATCAGAATCAATTTTCATTTTTGGATTTATGATTAATTCCTTTGAAGGTATTTTAGAATCTTCATAAAAAAATCAACTATAATTTTTAAACTCACTAAAGTTATTAATTCTAGTTTTTAGTTCATCAAATATTTTTATATTATATGATTCATTAAACTGAGTAATTTTTTTATAAAATTCTTTGTCATATCTAGATAAATATGTCATAAATTTATCAAAAACACTTCTCAAATCAGAGTTTTTTAAATAATAAGAATTAAAAAAATCTAATCTAGCAACATCAAAAACTGCTCAAGCTTTATGAACATTATTTAAATCAAATTTTTCAATTAATTCTTCTATCTTAAAAAATTCATCCGTTGTTTTTGGATTCCAACCAAGAAGAGCGATATAGTTTATTAAAGATTCAGTTAAATATCATTTTTCTAAATAATTTTCAACTGCAACATCTCAAGTTCTTTTACTAAGTTTTTTCTTGTCATTTCAAAGCAAAAGAGGAATATGTGCAAAAGTTGGTACTTCCCAACCAAAAGCTTCATATAACAAAACATGTTTTGGAGCAGATGGAGTCCATTCATCTCATCTAATTACGTGAGTTACGTCCATTAAGTGGTCATCAACTATATTTGCTAAATGATAAGTAGGAAATCAGTCAGATTTTAATAAAACTTGTTCATCAATATCTTTTGTATTAACTTTTACTTTTCATTTTATCACGTCTTCAAAAACTACTTCCTTATTTTCTGGTACTTTTAATCTAACAACATAAGGAACTCCAGAATCTAGTTTTTCATTTATTTCTTCAGGAGTTAAATATCTACATTTTTTGTCATATTTAGTTGGTAGTCATAATTCTTTTTGTTCAGCTCTTAACTTATCAAGTCTTTCACTACTACAAAAACAATAATAAGCTTTGTCATTATCTAATAATTCCCTTACGTGTTTTGTGTATATTTCTAATCTTTCTGATTGATAGTAAGGTCATTTTTCACCTGGATTGTTTGGTCATTCATCTGGAATTAGTCATACAGAAGCCAAAACTCAAAGCATATTTTCAACACTTCATTCTACTAGTCTAGTTCTATCAGTATCTTCAACACGAAGTAAAAATTTACCGTTATTTTTTTTGGCATACAAATAATTATAAAGAACTGTTCTAAGGCTTCAAATATGTAAATATCCCGTTGGGCTCGGTGCAAATCTCGTAACTACATTCATTTTGTTAATATTCTTAAAAAATCTAATAACTCTATATTAAATAGTTTTGTTTCTTTGTAAAGTTAAAAATAAAAACTTAGATTAATAATCTAAGTTTTTTGTTGTTATTTATAAGTTTATATAAATAAAAATTAAAAATTATTTATTAGATATATCATAAATAACTTTAACTTCATCATGACTTAAAGCTTTATTAAAAACACTAACGCTATCAATATATCATTCATAATAATGTGAATTTAATAATCATAATGTTAAATTAGCATTTTTTATATTCATTTTAGTAAATTTAGATTCATCTGAATCTTTGTTTTCTAATTCTCAATTTCTATAAGAATTTATTTTATTTCAATCATAAACCATAGTTAAGAATTGCCATTCCATAGGTATTATAGTAGGTGCTTTTTGTTGTCATTCCCATATTCAAAATTGAACTGGTCAATCTATTCATCAAATTAACCAATGATGTGATCATGCTCAGGGTTCTCATAAAAGTAGTATTCATTGTCTACAACTATTTGTATCACATTCTGGAACAGTGACAGGTTTTACCCAAGCTGATATTGTATGTGGACTTCAATTTGAACTTCATAAGTCAGGTAAATTTTCAAATACTACTTTTGTTCAGCTTCAAGAAAAATATAATCAGTTTCAATGAACTCACCCTGTACTAGTTACGTTTCATTCTATCTTCGATTCAATATTATTTCAACTATTATCTAAAATTGAAGAATCTCATGTCTCAAAATCATCAAAATTCCAGTATCAAGAAATACCTCATCATAAAATTCAAGGTAATAATTTACTTCATGATCAGTATAAATAATGATTTTTATTAAAATGTAAATAATAATTATTTGAAATATTAGATGTGTCTAAAGTTTCTAGATTATAATGTAATGGAGTTAAATTATTTGATTCTAAAAAAATTCATAACTTATCTCATTTTGACAATATTTTATTAATATTATCATTTGCATATGTTTTATTTATTATTCAAGAATTTAACTCACTAGATTCTAGAGAAGTGGAAAGTTGGTATTCATTCAAGCGAGGATTTACTCTATATAAATAATCATTTCATGAAACAGGATCATTTACCTCATTAAATATATTTAACCTATTTAAAATATTTTTTGATAAATCTCATTGATATCATAATAATGTACCACTATAATAAATATCCATTTTATTATCTGGAATAGAAATTTTTTCTTTTGTAATTAATTCAATATCTAAAGCTTTACTAACAGTTACTAAATCAGAAATTCTTTTACTATCTCTTGCCTCACTAGAAAAATTTTGAAAACTAATAAATCAGATAGTTCATAGTATTGCTAGTATAGTTATTACTACTATTAATTCCACTAATGTAAATGCAGTGTTTTTGTTTTGCATAAGTTATGTTTATATTATTAAATCTAAAATTTTGAATGAAAAGTTTATTTTTTAAGTTTTTATTAATCTTTCAAACATCTAACCGAGAATCAATAATTAATACTATCAGAACTACGACGCAAACGATTTTCATTCCAATCTAAGTTTCTACGAAATGCATTATCTCAATCAGGAGTACTTGACCAAAGAAAAGCATTATAACCACGATGGTTAAAAGTATATCAATCTACACTATTAGTCCCCGAAAGAGGTATTTTTAATGCATTGGCAATATTATTAAAATTATTTTTTAAGTTATGTCATTTCCAACTCAATCAAGCACAATTCCGTCATATGGAAGTTTCGCAAATATCTCATCAATTTAATGTTGTTGTCAAATCAATCCATTCTTGATCTGTAGGAACATGCCATCAATTTGGACAAGCACTATTTGAATCTAAAAAATTATAAAATTTTCACCATATTGTATCAAATTCAATATCTCAATTTACATTTACTCAAGATGGTTGTTTTTTATCAAAGTATACTTTTGCTGATGAATTACTTGCCATATCTAGATTTCATATTCCACAATCTGGATCACTTGCATTATTATTTCAATCATAGGCATAACAACTTCATATTTGTCATGTTGTTGCTCACCATTCTTTACCATTTCATAGTGTAGAATTACATCATGCCCATGTTTGGTCTCAGATTGTTATATCTTCTATTTCACAGTTTGGATCTTGTGCTCTCCATCATTTTAAAAATTCTCATGAGTTTATTTGATTTAATAATATCTTTCATGATGAAGTTTCTTCATTATTTTCTTTTGTAAATACTGGAATATATTCCGTATTAT
>JBEPWB010000008.1:0-34588 GCA_041642635.1 bacterium | reverse complement strand
GTTAACTGAATAGTTTTAGCAGAAGATGGTCACAAAATGTCAAAATCAAAACAAAATTATCCAGATCCACAATTAATTTTTGATAAATATTGAGCTGATGCAATGAGATTTTATCTAATGAATTCTCCAGTAGTTGAAGCGCAAGATTTGAGATTTATGGAATCATGAGTTGAGGAAGTAATAAAAAAAGTTATTTTACCTTTTTGGAATACTTATAGTTTTTTTACAACTTATGCTAATATTGATAATTTTGAACCAAAATGATTAGACAAAAATAATCTATCTAACAACTTAGATAAATGGCTAATTTCTGAGTTAAACGAGTTAACAAAAGAAGTTTGAAAAGGTTTTGAAGAATACAAACTGAACGAAGCAGCAAAACCAATAGTAAAATTTATGGACAATTTGACTAATTGGTATGTTAGAAGATCTAGAAAAAGATTTTGGAAAACTGAAAACGACGGTGATAAATTAGAAGCATACGAAACACTTTACTTTGCACTTGTTCAAGTTACAAAAATAATAGCTCCATTTATGCCTTTTGTAAGTGAATATATTTACAAAAATTTAACTGGTGAACAATCTGTACATTTGGCTGATTTTCCAAAATATGATGAAAATCTTATAAACCTAGAATTAAACAAAGATACAGATAAAATTCAAAAAATTATTACTCTTTGATTAGCTTTTAGAGCAAATTCAAAAATCAGAGTTAGACAACCACTTAACTCAATCACTATTACTGATGAACTTGATGATTATTACAAAGAAATAATAAAAGAAGAACTTAATGTAAAAGAAGTTTTGGTTGTTGAATGAACTGCATTAGCAAAAAAAGTTTGTAAACCAAACGGTAGAAATATATGACCAAAATTTGGTAAAGATGTAAAATTTATAATGAGTGAAGCAAAATCTTGAAACTTTACAGAACTAGAAAATTGAAATGTTGTAGTTTGAAATTTTGAACTAGAAGCGTGAGATTTTGAGCTAGTTTACGAAGCTTGAGATTCAAACTTAGAAATAGAATCTGGTTTTTGAATGGTAATTTCTATGGATACTAATATTACTCCAGAACTAAAAAACGAATGATATGTTAGAGATATAGTTAGACATATTCAAGAATCTAGAAAAGAAGCAGATTACAAAGTTGATGATAGAATACAAGTTAGTATTTCATGATGTAATGAAATAATTAATGATTTCAAAGAATATATTGAATCAGAAACTTTATCTAAAATTGTTAATAATTTAGAAAATTCAGATATTGATAAAGACCTAGAAATAGAGGAATTAAATATAAATTTAAAATTAAAAAAATAAAATCTAATAAATTTTATATAATACAAAAAAATTACAAAAAAAATTATTTTGAGAGCGGTAATAAAACTTGGTATTAATAACTCCCAATTACTTGAACCGCTTTCGAGAAATAATTTTTTTTAGTAATTTTTTGTTATATAAAAAGAGACCGGTCTCAAATTGAGACCGGTCTCTTTTTATTTTGATTAATTTTTATTTGAATTTTCTAGAATAAATATTATATTTTTATTATTATAATTATTATTTATTTGGAATATGAAAGTAGATATAGAAAAAGATATTGAAAAATTACAAGATTTAAAAAATTCACTAGAAAAAAAAGATATTGATTTGATAATTTGTGACTTTGATGATACTATTTTTTGTAGAGCTGAACAATTAGAAAAATCTGAAATTCTTAGAACTAACAGATGAAATGCTTGAAATGATATGATTTTATCTACTTTATGACTTGATAAATATATTGAAGAACATTACGTTTGAAAAGAATTCCCTCAAGAAATTTTTTCAAAATTAAGAGAAAATCATGACTTGGTTTTGACAGCTTGATACAAAGATATTCAAGATAAAAAAATGCAAGCAACTTGAATTAGCGATAAATTAAAGTATATTGTTGTTGATCACGCTTCTAAAAAAATACTTGAAACAATTAGATATGTGGTTGAAGATTTGGGATTTATTCCAAATAAAATTACAGTTTATGAAGATAGACCAGTTTATTTTGTAGAAAATAAAAGTATTATAGAAGATTTTTTATGAACAACTGTTGAAGTTATGTTTGTAGAAATGCAAAATAATTATTCTAGTCCAAATATAAAAAAAGTAGCTTAAAAGCTACTTTTTTTATATTTTTATTTCAACAGTATCTCCTAGATTTGGGATTACAGTTTTGATTGATCTTCTAGTTTTTATAACTTCAGATTGAATTTTTTCTGCTAAAACACTACGAACATCAGTTCAGTGATTAAGAGCAATTGTAGCTCATCTATTAATGCTTGAATTATTCAAATATTCAAGTATTTCTTCTTGGTCGATGTGTCCTGAAAATGCTTTTATATCTACAACTCTACATTTAACATCAAATACATTTCATTCTATAGAAACTGGTTCTTTTGCTTTAATTTTTCCTCATCTAGAATTAGGTGGAGTATATCCAGAAAAAATAATTGTAGAACGAGAATTTTGAAGATTTCTTTCTAAATGACTAACAACAGCTCATCATTCACACATTCACGAAGATGTAACAATTATTTCTTTTAAATTTTTTCTTTTTCAAGCATATAATGCTTCTTGTTCATCTTTTGTAGAAATATATTCAATTACTTCTCTACCAAATAATTTTATTTGAGTATTTGGATCTAATAAATTATATTTTTCACCTAAATGATTTATATAAATAGACGTTATTTCCTTACTTAATGGAGAATCTAAAACTATTCTTTGGAAAAAACTAGATTTCTTAACTTCTGCTATATCTTTTTTAATCAATTCAATTGCTGATTTTAATGATATTGCTTCATTAGATGTTTTATCAATTAAAGAATTATATTCATCCCTTGTTTTGTTTAGTTCTTCTTTTAACTCAATCAATTCATCACTTGATCATTTATCTTCTAGCATTCTTTCAATAAGAGTAATTAGAACTTCTTGAGTTCTTTGCATAGAAAATGCTGGAATTACAACTTTTGCTGGTGCTTTTTCTATCGCGTCAAAAAAATTATTTACTTCTTTAATTCTATCAGGATGAACTCTATCAGCGTAAGTAGATTCCATTTGAATATAATCTAGTTTTAATTCAGAATTCTCTGGAGTTCAAGAAATATTTGGTTGTTTTATTCTTCATAAATCTCAAGAAAACAAAAAGTTTGTATGTTTATTTGTTTTTTTCTTAAATCATGAAACTGAAAGATTTGATTTTTTTGATAATATACTTCCAATATCTTCAGTAACTACCGTAACTAAAGCTTGAACACTTCATTCTATGTGACCAGCTTCTAAAAATCTTAATTTTATAGAATCAATTATTTTTTTGTTTTTATCTTCGCTTGTTTTTATTCTATGTTTTAATTGTTTTTTTACTTTATTCAAAAAATTTAAATCATATTCAATATGATATTTTTTTTCCAAACAGTCTTCAATTTCTTCTATATCTTCTATAGAATGTTCTTTTAATAATTCTTGTGCATTATAATATTCTTCTGTTTCAATATGATTAGAATAAAGTTCAGGAGTTTCTTCTTTATCAACTAAATTAATAATTCATAAAGCTTCTTCTAAATCATTTCAAAGCTTTGTATTCCTTTGTTCTATTTCTTGATTTTCTAATAAAGCATTTTTTGTAATACTTATTTTTTTATCTAATTCTTCCCTAATTTTTGAAAAAATATTTATATCAACACTAATATCTTCATTAAATCAATTTTTTACTTTTTCTAGAATATCAGATAAAGTATTTGAAGTATATTTATCTATATAATAAGAATCATTCAGAGTTTTTTCTTCTCAAAATTCTAGATATTTGATAAGTCACATAGTTTTTTCTACATCTTGATCATCAAAAAGTAATTCTGGAACTCTTGTTAATTGATTTTGTATATCTTCAAAACTATAAACTTTATATTCTTCACAAACAGCCTTTGCTTCCTTGAATAATTCTTGTAAATTTTCATTTGGGTATTTTTTCTCCAAAGCTTGTTTCAATTTTTTAGTATCTTCTTTTGATATTTTTGGAGAATATATTTTTTCATAAGACTCAATAATATACAGATAAGATTTGAATTTATTTGCGAACTTATTATTTCTTGATTGAATTTTTTCTATTGTATCTTTCATAATAGAAACATAATCCAAAAGCATTTTTTGGGCTTGAAGTGCAGTAATTTTTGTAGCATAAATTGGCTTATTATAACCATTTTTAACCAAAAAAGGAACTCTACCACAATGATCCATATGTGCATGAGTCAAAACCATCATATCAGAACCCAAAGCTTCTTTATCTAGTTTTTCATTAGCATCTAAATCGTTTTTTCAACCTTGAAAAGATCCATAATCTATTAATACAGATACATTTTTCAAATCACTATTAAAAGTTGCAAGAGTCGCACTTCATGTAAGATTTTTATAATCAACATTTTCAAAATCACCAGTTTCAATTCATCATAAATATTTTATAGATGCCGTAGTATTCATAAAAACAAAAATTAACAAAATACAATTACATAAACTATAAAATAATTAAACAAATAGTCAAGATTAAATATTATTTTTTTATAAAAATCTAAATAATTGGAAAAAAAGCTAAAATATGATAAGATAAAATAAGTTAAGCGTAATTTATAATCATAATTTATGGAAAATAGTAGAAACTCAAATCAATGATATGTTTGTTTTTTGAATAATTTAAACAAAAAAAATATATGATTAAAAGAAAATATTGAAAAATGGCAAAATTGTATTGTAAAATGAAAAAACTGAGAAAAATTAACCAATAAAGAAAGAAATATTTACAGTTGGTATAAATTTAACAATTATTCTTATAGTTCTCCTGATTATAATTTAAAGGCTGACAGGAGAAAAATTTTGGAAGAATTTAAAAGTGATCCATATTATATTTTTAAAAATATGGTTGAAATAATGTGAAGAGATTTGGTTTCTAAGCATTTGAGGAAAATTTTACAAGAAAAATTAGAACACGGAAGTTCTAGACTTCAAGTTTTTATTACAAGTGATAGCGATGATGTTTTTTGATGAGTAGATTTGATTGCAAAAATTTCTGAAAAATGAAAAAATGAATATTTATGAATTGATATTGCAGTTTCAGCCAGAGAAGATTATTTGGTAGAAAAGTCTAAAAAGAAAACTGAAACAATTTGCATGGAATTTAACAAAAAAGAAAAAATAAAAGCAACAAGAAAAATAGAAAGAAATGTATTGCAATTCTCTCCAAAAATTATGGCAGAATTACTCTGAGAATATTTAGAAGGAGTAGAGTCAGGAGAATATATTGACGCTCTTGAAAAATATAGTGAAATAAAAACAAAAAATATTCAACAAGTAAAAGATGATACTAACTTTAAAGTAAATAATTTATTAAGAATATAAAAATGAAAAATAATTATAAAAATAATAATGAGCTTGATTTGTCAGAAATAATTAATAGACAAAGGCAAGCTCCTGATATGAGTGAAGCTGATAAAAAAGTAGTTCCTATAAGAAAAAATATTTTATCAGAAGTATTAGAAAAATTAAATGAACATAATTAAATTATGTTCATTTTTTATTTTTTAAGAAAAATAAAAAAACATCAAATATTTGATGTTTTTTGGGTTAAGGCGAAAAATTAGTTTATTTTTTTGTTCAGTTTTCTTCTGAATTTTCACTATCTTTCATCTTTTCTAAAGATTTTCTATTTTTTATTATAGAATCTTTTTCAGTATTTAATTTTTTAACTTCTATATTTTCAGATTCTACTTTAGACTCCAAATCAGAAATTTGTTTTTTAAGTTCAGTAATTTCATTTTGTCTTCAGTCTACCAAATCTTTTATTTGATTTTCTCTAGACTCTAACTTTTTAATTGCTTCTACTAAAATTTGCTCCATTGTTCAAAAATTTTCTAGAGAATCTTTATTTTCTTCTAAAGATTCTTCTTCTTTTGGAGCTTCTTCATCTGTTCATAAAGTTTGTTCTTCAGTATTATCAGATTCATCTCAAAGAGATAATCCTCAAAAATCTAAATCATCAGAAGAGTTTTCTGATTCTAAAGAATCAGATTCTCATTTATTTTTTGAGTCAGAATCTTTTTCTTGATTTTGATTACTTGAATCAGACATATCAAAAGCACTAGTATCAAAATCTAGTAATTCATTTGTATCTTGATTTGAATTATCTACAGTTTGAAAGTCTAAACTTTCTTTTTTAGACTCTTTTTCATTAGAGTCTTTTTCATCTGATCAAAAATCAATAAATCATTCTGTTGTATCTAAGTCATTATCATGATTTTCATCAAAATGTAATTCTTCAACATTATCTGTATCATCTGATAATATTAACAATTCATCATCATTTTTTTTGTCTGTAACTACCATTTTTATATTATTTAGTTTTAATATATAAGTAAATATTATCACAATTAAAAAATAATTGCAAAAATTTGATAAATAAAAAATATTTAATATAATGCAAAGGCAAATTTTAAAACTTAAATATAAAGAAAATGGACTTTTCAAAAGCATGAGAATTAATGAAACTACAACAAGAAGCTATGAAAGTAAAAAAAGAACTTGAAAATACTTATATAGAATCTGAAGTTAATTGATTAGTGATTACTGTTAATTGAGAAATGAAAATCGAAAAATCAGAATTTGAAAAAAATGATTTAATTTCTGGATTATCAAAAGAACAACAAGAAAAATTAGAACAAACAATTACAGATGCTGTAAACAAATGAATAAAAAAATCTCAAGAAGTTGCAGCTGAAAAAATGCAATGAGTAATGGGACAAATGTGAATGTGAGATATGATGTGAGGTTTACCTGGTATGAAATAATAAAAAAGGCTAGTACTAGCCTTTTTTATTATTAGAAAAATTTATTGAAAATTAATATTTTTTGAATAGAATATAGCTTATATATTATTTTTAATTTAAAATAGTGAGTTTCAAAAAACAAAAAATAAAAAAAGAAAGTTCAACAAATAAAAAAATACTGAATATTGTTTCAATTTTAGCTATCTGAGTCATATTTATTTTTGCTATTTATGTTATCAATAACATTAACTTAATAAAAATAAAAATTGACGAAGAATGAACTCTAGCCTCTAATTCTTGAACAACTTCATGATCTAATGATGAAAAAGAAGAAGAAAAAACTTGAGGAATAATTTCAGCTATTTTCTGATGAAATGATAAAAAAGAGAAAGAAGAAAATATAAATATACTTCTTACGTGAGCATGATGAGAAAATCATGATGGATGAACTCTTACAGACTCTATTTTGATAGCAAAAATAAATGTAGAAAAAAAAGTAGTTAGTATTTTATCTATTCCTAGAGATTTATATGTAAAATACCCTTCTACAAGATTAACAGAATGAAGAATAAATTGAGTTTATTCTTATTTTTCTAACTTGTGAGAAAATGTAGATTACTGAATGAATATTTTAAAAGAAAAAATTACTGAAATCACTGGAGAAAAAATTGATTATTATGTAAACATTGACTTTAATTGATTTGTAGAGTTAATTGATACTATTGGTTGAGTTACTCTAGAAATTCCAGAAAACTTTGTGGATTACGAATATCCTGATTGAAGCGGTTGATATAGAACCTTAGTTTTTAGAAAATGAACTTGGCTATTTAGTTGAGAAAATGCTTTAAAATATGTTAGAAGTAGACATTCTACAAGCGATTTTGATAGATCTCTAAGACAACAAAAAGTAATAACAGCAATAAAAGATAAATTAACTGGTAGCTTTTTTCTTAATTCTCCTTGAAAAATTAAAGAATTATATGACGTTTTTACTCAAAATGTAAAAACTGATATTAGTTTAACAAAAATTATAAGCTTAGCATATTTGATAAACTCTAAAGAAAACTTAGAAATTTTTTCATCAAATATGAATGACTCTTGTTTTTATTGATCTAATGCTTGTGCAAAATGATGAATATTATATGCTCCCCAAAGAGAATTATTTAATTGACAATCAGTTTTATTAATAAAATGAAATCAAAGATGAAATTTATCTGATTATGAATTATCAAAAAAATATTCTAATTTAGTTTTAAATTTTCCAAAAATAGAAGCAGAAAATGCAAAATTAAATATATTTAATTCAACTAAACAATCTAATTTAGCCTGAAATTTAAGCGAAGACATAAAAAAATATGGTTTTAAATTTCCAGATACTAATTATATTTGAAATGCTAATGAAGTCTATGAAAAATCAGTAATTTATTACAATAATCTTGAAGAAAATTCTGACACAATTCAATGATTAAAAAATTTTTTTAATTGAGAATTTATAGAAACAGAATTTCCTAAATACTCTGATAATTGAGCAAAAATAGAAATAATAATTGGACAAGATTATTTATCAAAAAATAATATTATATTTAAATTTTAGAATAATGAACATCAATAATAATATCAAAAAAAGAAAATTAAAAAGAAATTATACAAAAAAACCTAAATATTCTAAGAAAAAAAGTTCTTGAGGATTTTTAAGAATATTTATATACTGAGTACTATTTTTTATAGTGCTAAGTTTTTTGATGTGATTAATTTTATATGCAAAATATATTAGAGAATTACCTAGTATTTCAGAATTAGAAAATTATGATCTCCAAGAATCTTCTACTATTTATGATAGAGAATGAGGAGAGTTATATAAATTTTTTACAGAAAAAAGAACTTATGTAAATTTCGACAGAATATGAGAAAATATGGTAAATGCTATAGTTGCCTGAGAAGATAAAAGATATTGGGAAAACCCATGAATAGATATAATATGATTGGCGAGAGCATGAATATATTTTATAACTTGAAAAAGTGATTGAAAAGTAGAATGAACATCTACTCTAACACAACAATTAATTAGAAACACAATAATTACTAATGAAAGAAGTGTTGAAAGAAAAATAAAAGAAATTTATTTAGCATATAAGCTTACTTCTTGAGTATCAAAAGAGAAAATATTAGAATTATATTTAAATAAAATATCTTTTGGTCATAATGCTTATTGAATAGAAGAAGCAGCAAAAACTTATTTTGATAAAAGTGCTACTGAACTAAATATTTTAGAATCTTCAATATTAGCGTCATTACCTAAATGACAAACATACTATTCTCCATATAATCATCCTGACAGAACTCTATGATTTTTATATTATTTTAATGAAGAAAATCCAGAAGAAGTTACTAGAATAATAAACAATTTAGAAAAAGAAGAAAATGAAGAAATTGTTAGTCAATTTACTTGAATAGTGGAAAAACTTAAATGAAATAGAATTGAATGAACAGATGAATTAGTTATTTGTTGAGCTAATGATGATATTTTTAAAACTAATTATAATATTGATAGTGATTGATGTCTTACATTAAGGTATAGTGATTTATTAATGTTTTTAAATAATATCCAATTAAGTTTTTGAGAATGACAAAAAATTGAATATCAAACTTGAAGAAAAGATTTTATACTTTGAAGAATGTTAGAGGATGGATATATAAACTTTGATGAATATAAAGAAGCCGTGATAGATTCTATTGGTTTTGTTTTTAATAAAAATACTGAAGAAATAAATTCTCCTCACTTTGTATTCTTTATAAAAGAATACTTAGAAAATAAATATGGAAATGATATTTTATCTATTTGATGATTAGATATCCACACAAGCCTTGACCCAAACCTTCAAACTAAAGCAGAAGAAATAGTAACAAATCAAGTAGCAAAAAATACAACTAATTACAATGCAAAAAACTGAGCACTCATTAGTATAGATAATAAAAATTGAGATATTTTAGCTATGGTTTGATCTGTTGATTATTTTGATGAAGAAAATAAATGACAAGTAAATGTAACAACTTCAACTCTACAACCTGGTTCATCATTTAAACCATTTGTATATGCATTAGCAATTTATAATTCAAAAATCTGAACTAAAACTCCAGTTTATGATTTAGAAACTAATTTTTCATGAGATTATTCACCTCAAAATTTTGATTGAGAATTTATGTGAAAAATGAATTTAACTACTGCATTAAATTATTCAAGAAATATACCAGCGATAAAAATGGTTCCTTTAGCTTGATGAGAAGATAATATAGTCAATTTTATGAAAAAATTATGAGCAGAATCACTAAACGAAAATGTCGATTACTGATTATCAATATGATTATGAACTTGAGAAATGACTCCATTAGAATTAGCAACTGCATATAGTGTTTTTGCTAACTTATGAGAAAAAGTAGAGATAAACCCTATTTTAAAAATAGTTGATACAAAATGAAATATAATAGAAGAAAAAACTGAAATAAATAGAGAAAAAACAATAAATGAAGCTCAAAGTTATATTATAACTGAAATGCTTAGTGATACTTCTACTCGTCCTGCATGATGGAATAACTATCTTTCTCTGTCAAACAGAAAAGTTTCTGCAAAAACTTGAACTTCAAATAAGCAATATTTGATTAACGGTAGAACAGAAATATATCCTTGAAATCTATGGACTGCTTGATATACTCCTCAAATAACTACTGTTGCTTGGGCTGGTAATACAAATTGAGAAAGACTAAAGAAAAATTGAAGTTGATTAGTTGCCGCAGGTTCTATGTGGAAAGAATATATGGAGTTTGCTCATAAAGAAAAAGCAAGAGAGGATTGGGTAAGACCAAGTAGTGTTAAAGAATTAAGTGTTTCTGAAATAACTTGATTGTTACCAAGTCCTGATAACGTAGGTTCAAATATATTAACAAAATCTTTATTTGTCAATCCACCTACAGATTATGATAATAGTTTTAAAAAAGTTAGAGTAGATAGACTTTGTAACTGACAAATCTGACCGAATACTCCAGACTCAGCAATAAAAGAAGTAACATTAGTAGAATTCAAATCATTGATTCCTAGTAGAAAAAACTGGGAATGACCAGTCCAAGAATGGGCAAAGTCGTCTCAAGCTAGAGAAAAATATTGAAATATACCTAACCTTGTAACTTCCGTAAATGAAGAAACATGTGAAAGATCAAATATAAGTTGAAATTTAGTTGTTAGTTCAAATATTCAAGATAACGGTAACTTTTCTATTTGAGATAATTATTTTGAATTAGCTTATTCATCTAATAATCCAGTTAATTTAATAGAAATATATTTTGGAGATGATTTAATAACTACAATAGATACGCAGTGAAAAACAAGGTGATCTTATTCTTGAAATCTATTCATAGCAGCTAAATACAGAAATACTACTCAAACAGTTCAAATAAAAGCAATAGATGAATATTATTACTCTGATACTGAAACAAAAAATATAATTATTTGAGCTACAGATAATGATAACCCTATAATAAGTATTGAAAATCCTCAAAATAGAAGTATAACATTGTATGAACCTGATTTTTTTAATATTAGGTTTGATGTTAATGATAGATCTAGAGTAAAAACAAAAATATTTATAAATTGAGTAGAAGAATATGATTTTTGAAATCAAAGAAGAATAACTCAAGCTATAAACGATGAAAACAAATTAGGTATATGAAGACATTTAATAAGAATAGAAAGTACTGATGCATATTGAAACACTTCTAGTGAAAGTATTGATTTAGAGATAATACCAAGATAAGTTAAAACAAAAATGAGAATAATTCTCATTTTTGTTTGACTTTTTTTTTATTCTTAATATTCTGTATACATATTGCTTTACTTTATAAAGTAATATATTTGTTTACTTTTTAAAAATTTGATGAATATGGAAAATTTAGAATTCCCAATGATTGCAAAAATTGATAACGAAGCTCCTAGCTTTGATTTACCATTATACAACCCAAAAACTGATGATGAAGAAAGAATTTCTCTATCAGACTTAAAATGAAAATGGTCAGTGTTATTCTACTACCCTGCTGATTTTACTTTTGTTTGTCCTACTGAATTAAAAGATATGGCTGAAGAAGAAGAAAAATTTAAAGAATTAGGTGTAGAAGTTTTAGCTGCTTCAACTGATACTGTTTTTTCTCATAGAGCTTGGGTAAAACATGAAAAATTAATGCAAAATTTCCCATACAAAATGTTAGCTGATCATACTACTGAAATTGCTGATATTTACAATTTATTAGACGAAGAAACTGGTTTAGCTGGTAGAGGTACTTTCATAATTGATCCTGAAGGAATAATTAGAGGTATTGAAGTAACTAGTGGACCTTTATGAAGAAATAGTGCTGAATTAATTAGAAAAATTGAAGCATTACAATTTATGAGAGAAAATCCTGGAACTGCTTGTCCTGCAAAATGGGCGATTGGATCTAAAACTCTTAATCCTTCAATAAAAATTTCTGGTCAAGTTGGTGAAGAATTAGAAAAATAATAAAAATAAAAAGATAGATTTAAATCTATCTTTTTATTTTTAAAATAATTAAATTATTTTTTAATATCTGATTTTATTTTTGCTTTTAATTCTTTAAAATTAGCAAAAAGTCTACTTTTTAATTCATCCATTTTTTCAGGAGCAACTCATCTAAGTTCTTCGATTTCTTTTATTTTTTCATTATATAATTTTTCTAATTTTTCAGAAGTTGTATTAGCATAATCTTTTCATTTTACTTTTAATTCTTCAAGTAAAATATTACCCTTTTCTTTATAAGATTCAAGAATTTCTAATAATTCTTCTTTATGTTCATTAAAAAGTTTTTTGTTTTTTTCACTAAAAACTTCTTTTTTTACATCATCAATCATATTTGTTTGAGTATCTAGAAAATTATCAACTAAAACCTTAAAACTTCAAGTTCAGTTTTCTTTTGCTGACTTTAAATCTTTTTTTAATGTAGTAGAAGTTTTTTTAGAATAAATAGAAGAAATGATTCACCCAGCAAAATATCAAGCTGCCAATAGAAATATATTTTTTTTAGACATAATATTATATTTAAAAATTAATTAATAAAAATGTAATATACAAAAATTTGTAACAGTTTTTAACATAAAATAAAAACTCCAACTTTGTATAAACAATTTTTATGTTATAATCATTATATATATTAATAAAATATTTGCAATAATTAATTACTAACAAAAAAACAAAAATGTCATATAATAATTTTTCAGAATGATACAAAAAATTACTTCTAAATGCTGAAAATAATGCAAAAGAAGTAGGAATAAAAGAATTAACTATAGAAGATATTTTTATAGAATTAGTTAGAAATTCAGTATGAGGAATAAAAGAAATATTTAATTTATATTGAATTAATGAAAAACTAACAATAGAAATAATAAATAAATGAATTTTTAATGAAACTATAGATAAAAGAAAATGAGTTTATTCTGGAATGAGCAATAGATTAAAAAATGCAATTTTATGAAGTGTGAAAATCGCTGCGTCTTTTTGAAAAGAAAAAGCTTCTCTTGAGGATTTTTTACTTTCAATAATTATAAATGATTCTTGGGTAAATAGTTTTTTGGATTACATTGGAATAACTCCTAGTGATATAGAAAAAAATATAAGAGAATTAAACAAAATATGAGCAATTGATTGAATAAAACCTTGATTCCCTATTGAAGATGATATCGAATTAGAATGAGAAGACTCAATAAATAACTTACTTTGAGCTCTGACTCAAAACTTAATGTCTGAAAATCAATCAACTCCCTTTGATCTTAACAAAGATTCTAGCTGAGAAAAAAAATCTGAATCAACAACTCCTGCTCTTGATTTTTTCTCAACAGATCTTACAAAAGAAGCTAGAGAATGAAAAATTGATAAAATTATTTGAAGAGAAATAGAAGTAGAAAGATTAATAGCTATACTAAATAGAAAAACAAAAAATAATCCAGTTTTAGTTTGAGAACCATGAGTTGGTAAAACAGCAATTGCTGAATGATTAGCTCTAAGAATCGCTGCTTGAGAAGTTCCTTTTTCTATGAAAGATAAAAAAGTTTTATCACTAGATATGTCTTCTCTTGTTGCTTGAACAAAGTATAGATGAGAATTTGAAGCTAGAATAAAACAAGTAATTGATGAAGCCTCAAAAGTAGAAAACGAAATTATCTTGTTTATTGATGAAATTCACACGATGATTTGAGCTGGTGGTTGAGAATGATCACTTGATGCTTCAAATATTTTAAAACCAGCGATGGGTAGATGAAAAATAAGAATTATTTGAGCTACAACTCACACAGAATACAAAAAATATATAGAAAAAGATTCTGCTCTTGAAAGAAGATTTCAACAAATTTGAGTTAATGAACCAGATAAAAAAACTAGTAAATTAGTTCTTGATTGAATAAAAGAATCTTTTGAAGAATACCATAATCTTAATATTACAGATGATGCGATTGATGAAGCAATTGAATTATCAACAAGATATATTACAGATAGATATTTGCCAGATAAAGCGATAGATTTGATAGATGAAGCTTGTAGTATAAAATCTATGAAGTATAATTTTGATGAAACTGAAACAAAAAAATTAAAAGAAAAAATAGCTAAAAATAACAAAGATATAGAACAAGCTGTAATTGCTCAACAATATAAAAAAGCATACAATTTAAAAGAAAAACAAGCAGAATTAGAAACTCAAATCAGAGATTTAAAACAAAAATTTCAAGTTCCAAAAGAAAAAAGAATGAACGTAGATTCTTCTGATGTTCAAAAAATTCTTAGTATGTCTACTTGAATTCCAGTTTCTAATTTATCAAAAGATGAAACTCAAAAATTAAAAGACTTGAAAAAAAATATACAGAGTGAAATTATTTGACAAGAAAAAGCAATTGATTGAATTATAAAATCAATAATGAGAAGTAAAGCAGGAATTTGAAATCCAGATAGACCACTTTGAAGTTTTCTATTTTTGGGACCTACTTGAGTTGGTAAAACTGAGCTAGTAAAAGTTTTAGCAAAATATTTTTATGATGACAAAGATGCACTTATAAAAATAGATATGAGTGAGTTTGCTGATAAAACTTCAGTTAACAAACTTATTGGTTCTAGTGCTTGATATGTAGGTTATGAAGAATGAGGTTTATTAACTGAAAAAGTTAGAAAAAAACCTTATAGTGTTTTATTATTTGATGAAATTGAAAAATGAGATTTTGAAGTTTATAATTTATTGTTACAAATTCTTGAAGAATGAGTTTTGACTGACAACAAAGGTAAAAAAATAAATTTCAAAAATACAATTATTGTAATGACAAGTAATATCTGACAAGATGAGTTTGCAAAAAAAGCTGCAACTATTTGATTTGATATAGAAAAAAAAGAAGAAGAAAAAGCTATGGAAGATTTTGAAAAGGCTGCTGAAAATATCAAAAATAATTTAACAGACTATTTTTCTCCTGAATTTATAAACAGAATTGATAAAATTGTTATTTTTAATCCACTTGATAAAAATCAAATCAAAAAAATTGTTAATCTTTGATTCAAAGATTTAGAATCAAGACTAGCAAAAAAATGATTAAAAATCAATTATGATGCAAAAATAATTAATTTTATAACAAAAGACGTTTATAATCCTGATTTTTGAGCTAGAGAAGTAAGAAGATACTTAGTTGATAAAATTGAAGATTTAATTGCTGAAAAAATTATTTCTTGAAAAAATCAAACTGAATTTAATGTAAATATAGAAAAACAAAACATTGTTATTAAATAACAAAAAAATTTGCAAAAAACAAAAAAAAGAGTTAAATAAACTCTAGTAGAAAATTCTACTAGAGTTTATTTTTGTTAAACTCAAAAAAATTTAAAAATAATTGATACCGGTCTCGTAAGAGACCGGTATCACAGACAATAAAATTTAACACCATTTTTTATGCAAAACAAAAAAGGTTTTACATTAGTGGAGCTAATAGTAGTAATAACAATACTAGCGATACTATGAACTATCTGATTTATATCATTACAATGATATGGTAGTGAATCAAGAGATAGTAAAAGAGTAAGTGATTTATCACAAATAAGAACATGACTACAAGTCTACCAAGCAAAAGAATGAATCCTACCAGAACCAGATAATGCAATAACAGTATGAAGCGGAAGTGTAGTATATACATACCAATGATACTCTGGAACAGGAACACTAAATACACTAAGAATAAGTGATACAGCTAAAGATCCAATAGATAATAGTTTCTATACGTATACAACAAATACAAATAAAACAAAATTCCAAATAACAACAATGCTAGAAAATGGATGACAAACAAACCAAACTAGCGCAATACCAAAAACGTATGCAAACTATGAAAATAGAGATTCATATAGTCTATGATACCAACTATGAACACTACTAGAATGAACAACAAAAACTCCAATGCAAGAATATGGAGAAGATATAGATTTATCATTAAACACAACAACAGAATATATACCACTGTTTAGTAGAGAAGAAAAAGAAAAAACATATTCATGAACACTACTAGTAGAAGAACTAGAAAAAGTAGAAGAATGAGTTGTAGTATATGAATCATGTTGAACAACAAAAAGTTGAAATACAAAGAATTTTTATAGTACAGAAGAGGTTCCATACTGAGAAAGTTGTGATACAAATAAACTAACATTCACATGTAATGACTGAGAATGGAATGATGAAGAATGAAACTCAGCAGATACAACAACATATAGTTATGACACATGTTCAATGGCAGATGATACAAATTCACCAACATGATGAGAAGTAGCAATAGATGAATGAGATACGACAAATTCAACAACAATAAACCTAACAATTACATGTCCTACAGATGCAGAATGAAGTACACCTATAGAAATGTATATTTCATGAGATATTACATCTACACCTACTTGGGAACAATGTACTACATCTAAATCACTAGAACTAACAAGCTGAGAATGAACAAAAACAATTACAGCTAAATTTAGAGATAGTGCTGGTAATGAGAGTAATGAAGTTAGTGATAGTATAAATATGACAAATTATGTGCTCGTTTTCGAACAAATGCATCCAGAATTTGCCCAAGTAGTCATTGTGCAAAACTCTGATTCTCTATCAACTTCTGACGTGTACAATTACAAAAGCGCTTGTGAAGCTTACGGTGCAAGTCCAATATTTAATGGAAGAGATTGAACATGGACAGATAATGGGATATGAAATGGTTCATGAAAAAGACATAGTACTCATTGCTGAAACTGTTATTCTGCGGGATCTGCTAACTATGTATGGGGATTTAACTCGTTCAACATTTACAATGAGGCAGACTTCACATCATTTACTTGGACCGTGCAAAATTGAAGCCTAGCTGCTTGATCCGAAGTTTGAGGGGGGCCCGTAAACACTAGTCAACCGAACTATTTTAACGATAACAATACTGGGTGGTCATCAAATGTAAATTTATCGGTTGGTTCAACTTTTTCATTAGGTTGATCAGTGAGTCAAGGTGACGTGCAAGAGGTCTCAGCAACAGGTTCTATTCCAAACCCCGATTATATAATGTGTCAAGTATACAATCCATAAAACACTTTCATTGATTAATTACAATGAATACGGGAGTAATTGACATAAAAAAACATTATATTACATAAAGTATTTGGGAATTAAATTATATTTTAGATTTAACAAATTAACATATAAAATAATAGAATATTATTTAAATTATTTTAAAATAACAACGGAATATTAAAATGAAAAAGTAAGTGGTTGATGTCCATGAATACTATATGGGAGGCATTTGTGAAATAAAAAACTAAATAATAATTTTTAAAAGATATTACAAACTACTTGTATTATCTTTTTTTAATTTTTTCTTATTGATACAAACACTAAAATAAATACAATTATTAAAAAATTTAATATTTCAAACTAAAATAGTATGTGAAAAAATCTTGTAATATTTTAGTTACAAGCTTTTAAAATATGAATTGGTATAAAAGATACATTAATAGTTATTTTTTTATAAAAAATTTTATTTTCAATGGAAAAAAAATTACTACTTTAAAAACAGAAGTAAACTATAATAATTATTAGATTACTTTTTTTACTAATAAAATATCAATTCAAAATAAGTCTTTTTTTTTGTAAAAAATCTTTTTTATTATATAATAATTTTAATAAAAACTTAACAATTATTACTGATGAAAAAAAGTCTTGTATTTTTTTTATCCATATTCCTTTTTCTTACTTTTCAAAGCAACTCGTTTGCTTTTATTTTGGATTTTGAAAGTTCATGATTTTATTCTTCAATTGACGAAAATATTTCTAGCTTGGAAAATAATTTATATTCTGTTGAGTTACAAAATAATTGACCAACTTGAGAACAAATAAATTCTATTTCTTGAAATAATTGTTTAAACTGAGATTTATCACAAAGAGAAATTTCAGAAGTGGTTAATAATTGAAATATTTCAATTATTAATTCTAAAATTAGTGAAGAATGTATAGATTGAGATTGAAGAATCACATTACAAACTTCAACAGCTATTTTAAGAGCTGTTAATAGACTTTATTCAGAAAGCTCTCAAATATCCGAAGAAAAAGCAGATAAATTAATAAATTTTTGAAATACTTGAATTTATTCTGATTGAATTGAAGAAAATTCTCCTTTTGATTTAGTAAAAACTCTAGAAAAAATTGATTCAATAATTTTTTCTGAACCTAGCTCTGTTTATGAATCGAATGTAAACTTTGATTTGCTAGATAAAGTAAAACAATTATCAGATAAAGCAGAAGAAAAAAATAGAGAAATAGATAATATTTCATCGATTGATGAAGAGAATATAAATAATCAAATAGCACTAATAAATGAATCTTTTAATAGTAATATATATAATATTAATAATGTAACTCAAAATAATTTGTACAGTAAATATAACTGTTGAGTTATAAATTGAACTTCTTGACTAAGTTTAAAAAACACTATTGAAGTAAAAAATCAAATAAATTGAGAAAACCAAGATAATTCAAATACTGATTCAGAGAATAGTAACACAAATAGTAATACTAGTAATTCTAATAATAATTCTTCAAATAATCAAAATAATTGAGAATATAATAAGATAAATGATAATAGTGTATTCCCTTGTGACAATATTTTTTGTATAGATATAGAATTTATAACTTACAATCATAATCTTTTAGGTTGATGAGTTAACGATATTTCAATTGAGTACCTAGTTAATAGATCAAATAAACATTTAAGAAAATTCGCTTCTACTTCCCTTATTCAATCAAAAATGACTTTAAATAATTTTGAGTTATGATTAAAAGATTTGAATTTACCAGATATTTTTCATTTATGATTTCAAGTTAGTACAAAACCAGTGCCAATTTTAGATATTCAAAGTGAAGAAAATAATGATAAAAACTCTATGTTTTGATTAGAAAGTCAATTAGAATTTTACTATGACTCTTATTGATTGGATTACAGCAGAAGAAACGATTTATCACTTTTTGAAAATATGGCTACTAAAAATCAAATTTGAAATAATTCAAATTTTTGAAGTGTCAATACTTTTAATAAAAATAGTAGAAAATTTAATGAATATAGACAAAGTTTAGCTAATCAAAGAGAAACTATGAGACTAGCTATTGAAAATATGTCGCAATGAAATAATATGACAGAATTTGAAAAACAATTCAAAGAAATAAGTATTTTTAATAAAAACATAAATGATTATGTAAATAACATGAGTGCAATTATTAAAAATATGAATAAAATACCTGTAGATATTTGAGAAAACTAAAAAATGAAAAAAATAATTCTAACATTTTTTGTATTATTCCTTAGCGTAAGTTCGTTTGAAACTTACGCTAATACGAACGCTTGTAAAATTCAAAATTCAACAGATGAAAGTATTATAAATTATATTGATAACAACAGGCAAGTTGTTAGAGAAATAACATCTCAAATTGTTTGAAGTAACAATAATTCTAACGCTTCACTTTGAGAAAATTTTAAAGAAGAATTAAACACTGTTAGAAAAGTTGCACTAAATATTTATAATGAAGCTTTTAATTTTGATTGATATTATTCATATTTTAAATATTACGCTGTTTATCCTATTTCTAACGAAATTCCATATCCTGTAAAAAGAGATTATGAATTACTAGAGAGAGAGTCAGAATGATTAAAATATTTAATAAATAATGTTACCAGAAGATGAGTTTGAAATATAATGATAGAAGATATTTGTGAATGAATTGAATGAAAATGTAATATATCAGAAAATATTAGAGTTAATGATTTATTATCAAAATTAGTTAGCAATAATGCTAGAATTCTTGATCTATACAGAAATGTAGTTATATGAGAAAAGACAGATAACTATAGTGATTTGTTTTTAGTTGAAGATAATTTTGTATTAAAAATAGAAACTGCTTACAATCAAACACAAAACTCATATTGTAGTATGGAGTGAGGTTTTTTTGAAAGAATAAAAGAATCAATCCAAAGTATTTGAACATTAAATCAAGAATGAAAAGATTGAATACAAAAATGGAGAGAAGCAGTTAATCTAATGCTAAAAAAGGATATGTCTGAAGAGGAATATCAAGACATAGAAAAAGAATTATTAAAAAAAGAATTATCAAGGCAATGAGTTTACTGAGACAGTCAACAAAATATGTTAAACGCATTAGAAAAATATAATAAAGATTGAGGTTTTTCATTAAATAATAATTTTGTGTATAACACTTTTAACAATACTAGAAATAAATTAAAAAGTGAATTCCAAAAATACAAAGAAGAAGTTATTTGAGACTTTTTTGATTCAAAACCTGAGTGAGAACCTATAAATATTCCAGATGTAAATATAGCAGAAAAAAATAGTAGAATAACTATTCAAGTTGAAGCAAGTGTAAAAAATATGAACGAACAATTAAAAAATTTTGAATCAATTTCAGAAAATAATACTGATAACATGAGAACAAGAATTATTGATTTACATAAAGAAATATCTGACTCTATAAATGTATTAAACGAAACTTGTCCAATAGCAGTGCAAGTTTGTATGAAACAAGATCCTTGAAAATGAAATTGTTGAAAATGTAATTAAAATATAACTAATACCAAAATGTTAAAAAAACAAGAAGTAAAAGTAATGAGACAAAATGCAAAAATACATAAAAAAATTTTTGATGAAATAAGAAAAATAACAAAAGACTGAATAACTGCTGTTGAAATAGACATTTTAGCATGAGAAATTGCTAGAAAAAATAATGTTTTATGTGCTTTTAAATGAGTTTATTGATTTAAAAATAATATTCAAACAAGTGTAAATGATGTTGTTGTACACTGAAGACCTTTAGAATGAATAGTTTTTAAAGATTGAGATTTGGTAACTTTTGATTTTTGAATAAAAGACAAGCAAGTATGAATTTACACTGATGCTGCTTTTTCTATGATTGTTTGATGAGATGATAAAAATCCTGAATGAGCAAGATTAATAGAAGCAAATAAAAAAGCACTTTATGCTTGAATTGCCCAAGCCAGAGCTTGAAATACAGTTTGAGATATTTGACATGCTGTTGAAAAAGAAATAGAAAAATATTGATACAAAATTATAAAAGAATTAACGGGTCACGCACTTGGTAAAAAATTACATGAAAAACCATATATTTATAATTTTTGAAATCCTTGAACCGGTCCAAAATTAAAAGTATGAATGACTATTGCAATCGAGCCAATAATATGACAAACAAGTTGAGAAATAGTTGATGATTGAGATTGGGAAATTTATACAAAAGATTGATGATTAGGTAGCCAATATGAACACACAATTTTGATAACAGATTGAGATCCAGAAATAATTATATAAAATAAATATTTTATGTTAATAAACGATGCACACAAAAAATTTTTAAACTATCTTGAAGTAATAAAAAATCAATCCCCCAAAACAGTAGAACAATATAACAGACATTTAAATAAATTTAAAGATTATTTAAATGAAAAAATAAAAAATTCAAACGATTTTTCAGTTGAAGAAATAACTCTTGATATAGCTGAATGATTTAGAAGTTTTTTGTATGAAAAGAAAAAAAATATATGAATAAAAACTGCTAATGCTTATATGATAACTATTAGAAGTTTTTTAAAATTTTTAGAAAAGAAATGACAAAGTACTCTTTCACCAACATCAATAGATTTGATAAAACCTTGAGATAGGCATGTGGAATTCTTGACAAAAGAAGAGCTAGAAAGACTTTTTGATACTCCAAATAAAAATACTTTGGCTTGAATTAGAGATTTAGCTATAATGGAGTGTATTTACTCTACCGGAGTCAGAGTTTCTGAACTAACTAGCTTAAATAAAAATGATATAAACTTAGATAGAAAAGAATTTGTTGTTAGATGAAAATGAAGAAAAATTAGAGTTGTATATTTAACAAAAAATTCTGCTGATCTCATAAAAAAATATTTAGAAAAAAGAAACGATAATTTATCTCCTCTTTTTTTAAGACACAATATAAAAAAAGAAAACATAGATTCTTTCGATGATGAAAAACTTAGATTATCAAGATTTTTTATTACAACGATGATAAAAAAATATGCTATAAAAGCTTTTATATTAAAAGATATTTCAGCTCATACCCTAAGACATAGTTTTGCTACAACTCTTCTAAGTAACTGAGCTGACTTGAGAGCAATTCAAGAAATGCTTTGACATTCTAGCATTACAACTACTCAAGTGTATACACATGTTACAAATAAAAACCTAAAAGATTCACATAAAAAATTTTTTAAATAAAAAATAAAACAATATTAATTAATATTGTTTTATTTTTTATTATTTTTTTATACTTGAATAAATGAAATATCTTTTTTATCTAATCTAAAAATGGAGTCCTTTCTTTCAAAAATCAAATGATAATTTATTTCTTTTGTTTTAAAATTATCAAAATTGTCTATTACCTTTTTTTCAGGATTTACAAAATAAAAATTATTTCATTTATCTAAAGAATAACTTATTCAAAAATCGCTAGCAGTATCCCCCATTCATCAAATTGTATTTATTATTATATTTTTATCTCTTAATATATTTACAAAATCTTTTTTGTGCTCTCTTCACCATAAAGGTGTATATTCCATTGAATCTAAAAACACATTACTTCAAAAACCAAAAATATTATTAGAATAAGATGTTCATATATTTTTTGATAAATAGTCTTTTAAGAGATCAAGGTAAATATCAAAAACAAAATTTGGAGCTCAAGAAACAAATAAAAAATTTCATCAATCAAGTAATACTTCTTTAATTTTTGAAACAGAAAATCTAAAAGGAGTTATTTTTTCTTTTGTTTTAAAACTATAACTTAAAAAACTAATATAATCCTTCCAGTTTATTAAATTTTTATGCTTTAAAAGCAAATAAATTCAAGCGTTTAAATATTCAAAATATTCTATTTCTTTGTTATATGCCTTTTTTTCTAATCATGTAAAAAAATCTAAATCTTTCAAAAATAAATAATATTTATCAAGATCTAATTCTAAATAATTTTGTTTTTTTATATATTTAACAAAAGCAGTTACCGCTTCTTTTTGTAATACTCATCTAAAAAAAGTACCATCCAAATCCGAAATAAAATAATTTCAAGAATGCATTAATTCTATTTTTTTTGAATAATATTCTTGATTTAAGTAATCAGTTCTAAAATTTATTCATAAGTGCTCTAAAATATCTTTATCATTATTATCTTGTTTTAGATAATCAAGTACTTTTTCTAAAGTCATAAAATATTATTATTTATAAACAAATCTATTATATTAAATAAAAATAAATTTTAAAATTTATTTTTATTTTTTTTTATATATACTTTTGTAAGTAATTTACTTCTATAAATGATAAATAATGAAAATTATTGTATGATTATGAAATCCGTGAGATAAATACAAAAATACAAAACATAATGTTTGATTTATGTTTTTGGATTACTTTAAAGAAAAACAAAATTTTTCTGAGTTTATTTTCGAATCAAAATTTAATTGAGAAGTTAGTTCTTGATTATTAGATTGAGAAAAAACAATATTATTAAAACCTCAAACATTTATGAATTTGAGTTGAGAATCAATAAAAAAATTTATTGATTATTACAAAATAGAATTAGAAAATTTTATTTTGGTTTATGATGATATGAGTATGGATTTTTGAAAAATAAGATTTAGAGATAAGTGAAGTGCATGATGACATAACTGAATAAAAAATACAATAAAATTAATTTGAGAAAATTTCAAAAGAATAAAAATTTGAATTTGATATGACGATAAATATGAAGTAAGTGATTGGGTCTTATCCAAATTCAAAGAAGAAGAACTAATAGATTTGGATAGTGAAATTTTTGAAAAAATATATTTATTACTTAAAGAAAAAATATAATTATGAAAAAAATATATGTAATTTGAATTTGATGAATATGAATTTCTGCAATTGCAAGATATTATAATCAAAATTGATACGAAGTTTTTTGAAGTGATAGCACAAATTCTGAATTAATAAAAAAATTAATAAATGAATGAATAAAAATAAAAATATGAACTTTCCCCGAAATAATAGATAGTAGTTTCGAAAAAATTATTTTTACAGAAGCAGTCCCAAATAATCACAGTGAATTAAAAAAAGCAAAAGAGCTAAAATTAAAAACTCTAAATTATCCAGAATCAGTTGCAGAGATTGCAAATAATAAAAAATTAATTGCAATAAGTTGAACTCATTGAAAATCAACAACAACTTCAATGGCTTCAATTTTATTAAAAAATTCAGAAGAAAATTTTACTTCAATTGTTTGAACAATATTAAAAGAATTTGATTGAAGTAATTTTTATCACAGAAAAAATAAAAAATCTTGAGATGATTTTTTTATTTTAGAGGCTTGTGAATATAAAAGAAGTTTTTTAAAATATGAACCTAGTGTTTTAATTATCACAAATATTGAGCTGGATCATTTAGATTATTACAAAGATTTAGAAGATTATATTAATGCTTATAGACAAATGATAGACAAAGTAAAAAAATGATGATTTGTTATACTAAACTGAAAAGAGACAAATTCTAGACAATTAATTTGATATAGACAAGATATTAATTATATAATTATAGACAATGACAAATATATTTTTAACTGACAAGAGTTTGAAGTGCCTGAATTAGACATGTCAATACCTGGCGAACATATATATTATGATGCCTCATTAGTCTATATATTATGACAAATGATTTGAATAGACAAATGTGAAATATTAAATTCACTAAATCAGTACAATTGAGTATGGAGGAGAATGGAGGAAGTATGAAATACACTTAATTGAAACTTGATACTTAGTGACTATTGACATCACCCGACTGAAATAAAATTGACACTAAAATCAATAAGACAAAAATATAAAGACAAAAAAATATTGACAATATTTCAGCCTCATCAATATAATAGAACGATTGAATTATTAAAAGATTTTAAAGACAGCTTTTTAAACACTGATATCTTAATAGTTCCAGACATTTATGAATCTAGAGATTCCATAAAAGACAAAGAAAAAATGAATACAAAAATATTTTTAGACAACATAAATCATGACAAAAAAATAAACTGAGAATGACTAGAGAAAACTTTAGAAAAAATTAAAGAATTTGATAATTCTAATAAAGATATAATTATAGTTTTAATGTGAGCTGGAAACATTGATAATTTGAGATATGATTTATTAAAATAATTTTACATAATTTAAAATAAAAAATGAAAAAAATAATAAAAATTTTAAAAGAAAATATACAATTAAGTCAAACATTATTATTAATGACAATATTAATTATTTGAATAGAATTTTACTGATTAAATATTAATTATATAAAAGTTTGAGTAATATTTTTAACTGTTACTTTTTTTGATCTAATCTTTTTAAAAATGAAAACTTGAAAATGGAGTTTTCCTTTTTCGGGTATTAACGCAGGTTTTGGTATAAGTTTTTTCCTAAGAACTGATGAACTAATTATATACTTTTTATCTTGACTTTTAGCAATTGCCTGAAAAAATTTGATAAAAATAAAATGAAGACATTTTATGAATCCATCAAATATGTGAATAGTATTAGTTCTAATATTTTTTCCACATTACACATGGATAAATACTCTTCAGTGGTGAAATTATACATGAATAATTAATCAAAGTTACGTAATAATAATAACAATAATATTATTATTCTGAATTTTTATAACATATAGAGTTTATCAAATATTTAAGTATAAATATTTTTTAGATTATATTACACCATTTTTTTTATTACATTTAGTCTTATTTTTTACTATTCCATATTATGAAAGTATAAATTCAGCAATACTATTTTTTAGTGTATCATTTTTTATATTTATGTTTCATATGATTAGTGATCCAAAAACAGTTCCAGAAAAATCAATAACAAGATTTTTTTATTCTATAAATATAGTTTTGTCTTTTTATATACTTCAATTTTTTATAAATGAATGATATTCGCTACTTATTTCATTATTTATAAATACGCTACAACTTCCTATTATATGGAAATTAGAAAAAATAAACAAAAATTATTTATTATATATTTTGAGTATTTCAATATTTATGATAACATTGTTAATATCTCTAATATATATTTTTTGAAGGCCAGATCTAGTTTTTGATAATGTATGCAATCAATTAATATGTAAATAGAAATATAAATTTATATTTTAATTTTATTATTATGAAAAAAATTAATTTTTCTCCTAAAATTTTTACAATAATGGGAGTTATTCTTATATATTTGGCTGCAATTATTATGGTAGAAAATACTTCTAATAATTGATCTTATAAAAATGTTAACAATATACATAATGTATCTGCTGAACTGAATTTTTATCAAAGCACAATAAATAACCAATATGAAGAAGATTTATGGTCTTCTCCAAAATGACCACTAGAAAGCGTTTATGAAAAAGTTAAAGTAACTTTAACTTGAGAAGCTGAACCAGCTGATACTTCTATCACTACTAATAATATAACTAGACATAGTCACTAAAATAATTTATAAATAAAAAATATGAAAAAAAATATAACTTTAACATGATTTTTACTCACAGTATTATTTGTAAATTTATTATTTACAAATAATACTTATGCGGAAAATTCTTGATCTTGAAATACTAATTCTGGAACAACAAGTTCTGGAGCAATTGAATCTGAAGAAATTATTGAAGAAGAAATTATTCCAGTTGTTTCTGAAGAAGAAACTTGTTTTACATTATTAAATGAAAAGGTAAAAACAGATTCAAGATTTCAAAACTTAGACGATGTAATGCCAAATGGAGATTTAACGGAAGTATTATTTAGTGAATCTGCTTGATCAAACATAAACTTATCAAAATATTCTAGTTTTCAAGAATATTTATCAAAAAATCCCGCTCATAAGTGATCTCAAAAAAAATGGCGTGAATCAAAATGATTAAATCAAAATGACTTTTTATCTAGAAGAACTAATATTGCAACAGTTATAGCAAGAGATAGTTTTGTTGTTTCTCAAGTTGTTTGATTTTGAAGAGATTCTAATTTTGATTTTCCTGTTGAAGCAAAATATCAATCTTACTGAGATAAATATTCTTTAAATGGATCGAATTTTAAAGAATTTGTACTTTATACTCAACATAGTATAACATGAGATTTTTTAAGTTGTGGTTTATTTAGATTAATTCCACTTAATGAAAGAACTTACTGAAATGTAGCTGAACAATCATATTTTACAAATACTTTACAATGAAACAAAAGTCAATCAATATTAAATAATAGAAAATGTAGTTCAGGTTTTGAATGAGAATATTTATCAGAAGAAGATAAAGATTATTATTCAATGAAAACTAATGTATGTAGTTTGGATTATTCTCAAGAAGACTTTGTAAAACAAGAAATTTTAGCAATAGCTTATGATAATGATTCAAGTTATTTTAATGAATATGAAATTTTTCCACAACAAGTTACTGCTATGAGAGACACTGACTTAACTTCTAGTTGATTAGCAGATGTTAGAGCAAAATTTTTAGATTATATAAAAACAAGAACTAATTTAGAATTAGTAAATAGAAATCTTAGTTCAGAAATGTGAAATAATAGCTTATTTTCAATTTTATTACAAAAAATTATTCCTAATGTTAGTGCTGCTAGAGATTTTAATTTTACAGAAGAAGAAATTGAAAATGCTAGATGATTAGTGATTTATGAATCACTTCCATATGAATTATATGAAAAATTAGAAAAAATTCCAAGTAATAATTTTGTAGAATATATAAAATTATCATTAACTCCAAATTTTGAAGATTATATTCAATACAGAAAAGATAATAATATTTTATTAAGTAGTTATGAAAAAACATTTGTGAGCTGTGGATTAAATTATGAGGAAAGAAATAATATAGTTGTAAATTTTTTAGAAAACTTAGAAAATCCAGAAAATTTTAATCCTGCAAATATATCTTACTCTAATAAGAAATTTTGAGATTGTATAGTTCCCTATCCAGACGTAGAAAATAGAAATGAAGTAATTGAAAATTCATTTGAGTCTAATAAAATCTTAGCACAAAAATTAAATGGTACTTATGACGCTCCTGAAGTTGAGGAAGATATCATAAAAATGATTGAAGAAGAAAATAAAATAAGATTGGATTATCAATTAAAAATAGACAAACTAACAAAAAATTATAATGAATGATTAATTAATTGAGAAGAATTAGAAATAAAAACAAATCAAGAAAAAGAAAAAATGGAAGAGGAACTAGTTAATCTAGAAGATAAATATACAAATTTATTTATTGAAAATTCTCAAAATCAAAATTCTGAAATGATTCCTAAAAATAATAATGATAACAAAACTGATAAAAATAATAATACTAATATTTATTTAATAGTAGGATTACTAATGCTATTATGAGTAGGTTTATTATTATTTGCATTTTACAAAAACAAAAACAAATAACTTAATATTAAAATACAATTATGAAAATTTTAAAAATTTTAACTTTTATAATATCATTTTTTATTTTTCAAAATTTTACATTTTCTTGATTTGAGTCTAGTTCATCTATTATAGATTCAGAAAAAGAATTTTCAAAAATTCACTGAGAAAAAAATGTACTATATGTACATGAAGACTATGTTATAAATCCGTTTTCTTGATCAAATATAGTTAGAAATCAAACAAACAGAGTTACAACTTCTTACTCAGTTGATTGAAGAATATTTAATTCTACTCATCCTAAGTATCAAAGTAATTCTAATATTTATGAAAACTGGAAACAAGAAGAACCTTGAATATATACAATGATAAGATTATTAGAAAATACTTATACAAGAGACTCTTCGAATATTTTGATGCCAAATCAACAAGTAACAGTTAGAAAATATTATAAAGTAGATTTCAACTTTGATAAAACTCCTCCTACATGAGGTGATTTAGAATTATTTAATGATGAAAATGCTACGCAAAGATTTACGTATACGAAATGAGAATGGTTAAATCAACCAAAATATTACACAATGACTTGTACTGATTTAGAAACTTGATGTAGATGTGATTTTAATCTTACAAAAACAACAGAAAACTGATGGATTGATGAAAATAATCATGCCTGTACAAATAGTACTGAAATAATAAAAAAATCTTGAAAAGTTCAAACAATTCCAAGTATAATATGACATCTAGCAAAACCAAAATCTAATTTTGAAAATAATGTTAATGTATCTTGAGATGTTGAATGAACAATATCTGGATGAAGTCTAATAATGTATGATCAATCTAGTCCCCGTATTGGATTAGCAATCATAGATAATGATAACAAAACGGTAGAAGATTTTAATTATTGATATGAAAATAATAGAGAATATATTGCAAGAAGCTCAGATGGGAAACTGTATGATTGAGAACAGATATCTTGAAAAGTTTACTATAATATAAAAAATAATGTTTCAATAAAAGCAAATCAAGAATATAAATTATGAGCTGTTTTTTTAGATCAATATATTACAGACTCTAGTAACTGAGTTTCATGAGTAAAAAACTACTCAATAAAAGTTTCTAAGAAAAATAATTCAGACTGAACTTATTCAGAAATATATAATTTTTCAAGAGATTACTGAGTTTACAACTCAAATGGAACAAAAACAATAAGTGATCAAAAATGAAAAATATTTGATGGTTTATGAACATTAAAAGAATCTTGAGAATATAAAATAAGATTAGAAGTTTTTGATTGGGCATGAAACCATACAATAGCAAATTCTAATTTTAATATTTATCCAGAATCTGTAAGTGAATCTAACGTAACAATAAGTTCATCTTGATGAGAAAAATATGCTAATAACTCAGATTATTATTTATATAAAATAGTTTTAAGAGATCAGTACGGAAATCCTATAAAAAATAAAAAAATAAATTTATTAAAACATGACTGTTCATGATTATGAGATTCTTGTTATGGAATAAAAACAGACCAAATTAACAGTAATTGAACTGATGCCCTAAATATTTTTGATTTTTCAAACTGATGAATAACAAACGAAAAATGAGAAGTAGAATTAAAAATAAAATCTATTGCTCCTTGAAAATATACAAATAGTTTTCTATTAGTTTTAAAAGAATGGGATGAAGAATATGTAAATACAAATAATGATTTAAATATTTATGCATTTAATAATCAAAATAATGAATTTAAAAATCCTATAAAGATAGAAAAAATTTTAATATCAGACAATGAATGAATGGATTGGGAATGAAAACCAGAAATTTGAAAAGAACAAAAATATAAAATTGTTTTAGATAATGAAGGATTATTAAATTGATATTCAAATTGATTTTTAGATTTATCAAAAAATAATATTGATTTAAATGTAAAATGACACTTTTGGAAAGAATTTAAAAATATAAATAAAAGTTTTTGAAACGACATAAATAATCCTGTATGATTTGAAGGATTAATTGACGCTAATGACTCTGTATTAATATGACCAGAAATTGAAAATAAAAACTTAGAAATTTCTTATGATATTAATAATAAAAATATAAAATATTATTTAAATTCAGAAAAAATCCAATGATGTTCAATAGAAACTTTATGACTAAAAGTAGAGTGAAATATTCAATGAGATTGAAAATCTGAGATAACTGGTCAAGAAGAAAATATTTCTGATATTTCTATGTCAGAAGCTAGAGTTGATATAAGAAAAAATGCTTTTGAAATAACTTCTTGATATACTGATTGAAAGATGCTTAATGGAGTTAAATATGTAGAATGAGATTATATAATGGAATCTGATCCTATATATGAAACAATTATTGTAAAAAATGGTAATTTGATTATTAATTCTGATGTGAACACAAGTAATAAAAAACTTTGAATAATAGTATTAAAAGATAATTACGATGTAAATACTGATTACAATAAATCTTGAAATATTTATATTTCTAATAATGTAAATTATATCGCTGCTAGTATTTTTGCAGATTGAGCTCTTAGAAGTGCAAAGCCTAACTGAGAAAAATATACAGATTCAGAATTAAATGAAAAACTTGAATTATTCTGAACATTGTTTACTAGAAATACTATTTGAGGTTCAGTTTTAGGATGAGAAAACTATACTCTTCCTTGATGAAAAACTACAAATGATTATGAACTAGCAAAAATTTATGACTTAAATTATGTTAGACAATTACCTAGTTGTAATGTTGATTATTCATTTTTAATAAAATATAATCCTGAAATACAATTAAATCCACCTAAATGATTTTTTAATTAAGAATAAAAAGTTAAACTATAAAATAGTTTAACTTTTTATTATAAAAAAAATAGATATTTTAAAATATCTATTTTTTTTATTTTAGTTTCAAAAAACTTTAGGTGGACTTAATTGTATAGTAGAGTCATATTCTATAATAAAAGCTCATCAATCATATTTACATGATCAAGAAGTATTTTGAATACAATTTTTTAGTCATCTTCTTATATAATTTAAATCATAAATCATAGCTTTATTGAAATTCTCTTCAGTATCTTGCAATATATTTCATCATGGTAATTTATAATTCCCTCCTGCTAATATTCAACCTCAAATAGTATTTCTAGTAAACAATGTTCACTTTAATACTAATTGATTTTTTAATTGATCTGTTCTTTGAGTAGAATTATTTAAGTATGGATTTCAAGAACTATTAGAACTTATAAATCAACCATCTGAATAAATAATTGCTTTAATTTGAGTTACATCTGGTGTTACATAAACATTTCATCAATTTCAAGAATAATCAGTATTTACGTCGTAATTATCTTTTAATACTATTATTCAAAGTTTATTTCAAGAAATATTAATATCTTTATTAATAATCAAATTACCATTTTTCACAATAATTGTTTCGTAATTTGGGTTTTGATCCATTATATAATCTCATTCTACATATTTAACGTCTCAAACTATTGTTCAAGGAGACATATTTCTAATTTGCCTAAAAGCATTTCTTCTTATATCAACTCTAGCTTCTGACATAGAAATATCAGAAAAATTGTCTTCTTGTAATCCAGAAAAATTAGATTTTCAATCTCATTGTAACAATCAAATAACATCAACTCATATAAATATTTCTTCAGTATCATTAACCAGAGATAAGGGATTTAATCAAAGCACTCATTCGTTTGGAGTTAATGGAGCTATAATATCTTTTCAATTTAATGTATAATTAATGAATGTGGCTGTACTTCATGAATCTCAAATCTTTATTCAAGGAACTCAAAATTTAGTTGCATTTTCTGAAGTATTTATTGAAGCACTAAAGCTTGGCATATTTGATGATAAGTTAGATATATTACTCAAATCTTGTAAATTTGAATTATCTTTATCATATACATCAATAAAATTCTTGAAATTTAGAAAAGAAATATTTGGTGAAAATCAAGTAGTTGAATTAGTTTTTATTCTATAATTCATTTGAGTTCAAAATTCTGGATTATCACTCCATGTTACTCAATCATCTTTTGACGCTTGAATTTCTCAAGTAAATAATTTTTTAAAACCATTATTTTGATTTGAAAGGTCAGATGATACATAATATGTTTTTTCTCAATTTTTTGAATAAGTGTTATCCCATGTATTTACAACAATCTTAAATCTATTCATAAATTCTCCTGGAGAATTTGATTTTATTTTAAAGCTTAATTCTCAATCAATATTCGTCTTTCAAGAGTAATCATATTCTGTTATAGAATCATTTCATATATTATGATTAGAAAATCATCATAAAATATAAGATCTCATATTTGTTCTTAAAGTCTTACATCAAGAAGATAATCAACTACAATCTTGATCTATCATATTAACAGACTTATCATATATTGGATTTCAAAATTGATCTTTTAATTCTAATTTATAAATGTAAAAGTCAGAATCATTAGCATATTTATCATTATTTGAATTAGATGATAAAAAAGTATTTAACTCACTAACTTCATCAGGATATACAGTAAATGATATATTTTTTGTAGATGAATTTCAGTAATTATCTTTTGCAGTTATTTTAATATTTTTTACACCATCTGTCTTAAAAATATCTTTTATTTCTACAGTTTCGTTAAGATATGAATTATTAATTCATCATAAATTTCAAGTTTTCAAATTTGTTCAATTCAATGTAACAATATAACTTATTTTTGAAAGACAACTTGAACCTCAAGCTGTTGATTCATTAAAATTAATTTTAAGACTATCAGAATTAGCCTTGTAATTATAACTACTTTCACTCAAAAAAGAATTTCATCTACTTAATGATATTCAAGGTGGAGTTTCGTCGATATGATTAATTCAATAATTATATCAAACAGTATTGTAGGCTCTATCAGTTGAAACAAGAGTTCAAGTTTTTCAATTATCAGATTCACTGCTAAAGCTTATATATCTTCTAATAGTATTTCATCAAACACTCATTGTAGGTCACCGAGTTTCCCAACATCAACTTCATCAACGATCAAATCTACATTTAGCAGTAAAAGTAACTGTTCCTGAAGTACACCTTGCTATAGAGAAATCAACATTACTTGTTGGTTTTATAAAAATCTCTACTGGCTGTCAATTACTATCTAACATTTGATTAGGAATAATTCATTTTAAAGTAGACGTTCTTATTGGAGAAGAATAAGATGAATCGTCTTTCTTTTGTTTTGCCGTTATATCAAGTCACGTAAACTTATAAGTATTTCAAGGTTCTGGTATCTTTATACGTAAATTTATATAATATGGATAACTAATTGTTGATTTTACTCAAGTTAATTTTTTATAATAAAACTCATCTCAAGCTTCTGCCATAACTACTTCATCATCAGTTCAAGCTGAAAAAGAAATATCATATCAATCAATAAAATCATAGTGAGGATTTCAAAATGGATCTTCTAGTTTTATTGATATAGAAAAACTTGTTTCATGATTATATCAACTAGAATTATTTTCAGATATTGAAAATGTTGGCATATCAGCTACTGCTGATCATCAAGAAATGTTATCATTTGGTAATACTTGTATAGGTAATGAATTAACTTTTGTTAAGTCTACTTCTTCTCAAGTATTAATATTTTTTGCATACAAATATAAAT